>NZ_JBRIKK010000015.1:0-72686 GCF_052976705.1 Staphylococcus sp. MSU001 | reverse complement strand
GAGCCTGAGACATAATTCCTGGAAAAATAGCCAGTAAATGAGTTTTCATAAATTCATTTACTGGCTTCTTTATTTACAATACTTCGTGTTGTTAGCTCGCTTTTTTTAGGGGACAGCTTCAGCCTGTAGTCTTCAGCTTGTCCTATCCCCCTCAAGTTATTCAAAACTGACTGAGTCCAAAGATAAGCTTCGTTAAATTGATCAGTTTCTTTTGCATTATTTTGATCAACCATTTTCAGCCATTTATTATTTCCAACTGTACTCGGGTTAATTTCTTTTAAGGTAGTGTCTCTGTAAAAAGCTGCATTTAAAATTTTATCTGGATTAGTTTCAATTTCGATATCATTGGTACCTAAATATATATCAGTGCTAATATCTGCAGATTTATATCAATTTGTTCAAGCATAAACAAAACACCCAGTTTAATTATCAACATTTCCTTTACTGTTTTTTTGAGATACTCCTATTGTTTGGAAGTCGTTAACTTTATCGACCAGCGAAGCTTGAATTTTAAAATTTTGTTGAGTTCAATTTTGGGGTTCAATTGCTATCTTTTTATCTGATTGATGTATATTATAAACACTACTAGCTAGTTCGTGATATGTGTTATTTTTAGTATGAAGATTGTCCGTTATTTCACCTCAAAGGAATGATTTTTTGAATAAAAAAGTAATATTAATATTCAGTATATTAATTAGTATAGGATTAATTGTTGGTGTCTTCTATTTAAAAGTGAAGAATGACAAAGAAAAAGAAATAAAGCAACAATACTATGATGAACAAAAACAAAGGATAACTTTATATATGAAATATAATGTAAAAAATATAAGAAAGTTACTTTTACAAATGTTGAAGAGAATCCTTTAGATGGCTATGACATTAGTGGATATGTCAATCATAATAAAAAAGCCCATTTTACCGCGCATTTGAGATTAAATGAAAACTATCAATTTCAAGATGTGCTATCTTATAGTGAAGATTTTGAGAATATATTAAGTAAAAATACAAAGTCCGTTTCAGAAATAAAAAAAGAAGAGAAAAATAAACATATTGAAAATTAAAACTCTAATTTTATTAATACTAGTAATTGTAACAATACTTTTAAGCATCTATTTAAAAATGAAGTATGATTTAAAGGAAGACATTTTGAAACAGTAATGAGCAATCTAAATATAATAAAAAAGAAGCGCATTTGTAGGTTTATACTTAACAAATGCGCTTCTATATCCTTTTATAGTTAAAATTTTAGAACTTAAAATCATTTCAATTACGCTTTAAATAACTTAGAAATTATTCTCATATTTTTAAACCCTTGAATAGCAACTCTACAGTAATTGGAACTCATTATAAGTGAATGTGTCCTTTTGTATATCTATAATTTTTAGGGTCTTTAGGTGGAACAAGCGCTCTACTAATATTCAGTAATCCAATTTTACCACATAACATTACGATAATAATAATAAACTCAGTCCAATTATAGTATTCGGCAGTTAAATCCATAGTGAGACCGACTGTACCGAATGCTGATACGACTTCGAAGAGTATTTTGATTAAAGGTATATTGGAATTGATTATGGTAAGTATAAACGTAACCATACCGATAAATGCAATAGAAATGAGAATAGTTACGAAAGACAACTGTATGTATCTTTCTGATATTTCTCGATTAAATATAGAGTTGTTTTTTTCTTTGCGTATTGTATTAAAAATAGCGATTGTTGCAACAACAAAAGTTGTAACTTTTATACCACCTGCAGCACTCAATGGTGCACCTCCAATAAACATAAGAGCCATAAGTAATAAAGCTGTCGGTGTTTTAATGTTTCCAACGTCAATTGTGTTAAATCCTGCAGTCCTTGTTGTCACTGATTGGAAAAATGCATTTCCTATTTTTTCAATTAATCCCATGTGTAGCATAGAGTTTTGATTTTCTAGTAAAAAGAAGAAAACTGTGCCTATCAAAATTAATAAACCAGTGGTAGTTAACACGAGTTTAGAGTGTAGGGATAATTTTCTAAAACTTTTGGCGTTCCACAAATCAACCACAACTAAATGCCCCAAGCCTCCCAAAATGATAAGTATTGGAATAGTGATAATGATTACCGGATCATTTGAAAAGTCGATTAAGTTGTTTTTAAAAAGGGCGAATCCTGCGTTGTTAAATGCGGAAACTGAAGTGAATAGACTTAAAAATAGACCTTTACCTATACCAAATTTTGGAATAAACGATAAACATAGACAAAGTGTACCAAATAATTCAGTGGCGATGCTGTATATGGCTAGATGTTTAATAAGTTTAATTACACCACCGGGTTCGTCAATATTCCAAGTAATCATAAATAAAATTCTATTGTTAATTGATATTTTCTTATTTAAAAAGATGAGAGTTAGCATTGCTACTGTAACAATACCTAATCCACCAATTTGTATAAGTAATAAGATAATGATTTCTCCAAAAATATTAAATTGTGTTCCGACATCAACTGGTGATAGACCAGTTACTGTGAATGCACTAGAAGCTACAAACAATGCGTCAATAAAGTTAATGGGTTTCTTTCCTGTATAGGGCAAATAGAGTAGAAAAGCACCGATTAAAGTTGTCAACAGAAATAACATAAGATAGAAATATAAAGGTTTATTTACTTTGCTCATAAATTTCCACCATTCTTTATATGAGTTATATAACAAAGATGATAATATCATAAGTGAATTTTAAAGTGTAATAACTTGTTAAAGTTTTTAAATATTTACTATTCACAATGAGTATAAACACGATATCAGCTTTAAAAAGGTGCTTAGCTTGAATAAGTGATAATTTTTAAAATTGTAGTAGTAAGTATTCAATTAAAATACATCAAAATAAAGTGGGGGTTAATATGCGTAGTTTAATTAAGTTGGAAAATGCATTTATATTTATAATCATAATCGCTGTTTATTTTAAATTAGAATTTTCTATATGGCTGTTTTTACTTTTACTATTAGTTCCAGATATTTTTATGTTAGGATATGTGATTAATAGAAAAACAGGTAGTTATGTCTACAATATTGGACATACGTATATCACACCTATAATTATCGCGCTATTATATTTATACATTGATGAAAAGTTACTTTTACAGATTGCTTTAATATGGTTAGCTCATATTAGTATGGATAGAACTATGGGTTTCGGACTTAAATATTCATCAGATACTGATAAAACGATAATACAAAAGATATAATCATAGTTTTCTGAATAGATATTTCAAGTTATACAAGTCATGGTATTAACGATTTAATATAATACAGTAATGGAGAGTGATCATTAAATTTTTTGAATTACTTGATTAAATTAAATTAGAAATGAAGAGTGTGAAATTATTATACTTTTAACTTAATTAATGACTGTTCATAAATAAAATCCCCTAAACAATAATTATTGTCTAGGAGATTTAGCTTATAGTTTAAAAAGTTTTTGAAGTATGTTGCATCAAGGTATTAAACTCTTCATTTCTTATGTTACTTTGTGTAAGCGTAATTAAATGATTATCTAAATCTTTAATTGTCATTTCAATAGAATTCCATGGTTTTTCTTCAAGATCTTCCACGATATATTGAGAAGATATTCGTTGTTTTAAAATTCGAATATTTGGTACAAGTATATTTGTATAAACTGCATTACCGACCTCAAACTGCTTGCCAGAAATTAACATTATATCTTGATATTTTGCTAATCGTAAATGTTCCATTAAAACTTGATTTTGTTCATTTTTAAATTTAAAAATACTTTTAAAACCTAAATTCTCTTGATACCACTCTGATGATTTCTCAATGTCGTTAACTAAAATTTTATTAAACATAGGCATACTATATAATTCCATAGTTAATCCTCCTTTATTGGTAAGATCAACTTTAATCTATAACGTAACGTCAATGTCAAGGACGATAAAACAAATGAAGTCGATAGTATCAACGGTTAATTTTAGTTTGTTTTCTAGGAGGCATTGTTGAAGTATCTTTAGTGATATTTTCAATGCAATTATTTTAATAAATAAAGTTAAGTGATCCATGATGGTTATATCTTTAATCATTAAAAGTTGGTATTAAAGGTAAGACATATATAGTGAATACATTAGTAATAAATAATAACGTATATGTTGAGATGATTAAATAAAAAAGAGCTATACATTAAATGATAGATTTTATCCATCTATACATAAAACGTTAGCCCTTATCTTTCGCTCAATTAAAAAATTTACGATTGTTGGTAAGTTTAATTGGTAGCGATAACTATATGCCTAAATAGTGTTTAGATATATAATGAACGAGATACCCCATTAAGCATAATACACCGAGTGATATAAAAACTGCAGAAAAATTTCTGCAATGACTTTTATAAGATAATCCTTGATTTTGTGCTAAAAAGAAACTAAAAATATATAGTCCGATTCCTATTATAAAAAAGCCTATAATTACGTATAACATATAAACCTCTTTCTATTTAGTTGAACTAAATGAAAATTTTTAATTTTTGTAATAATTATTTGCATCTAGAACTTTCTGTGCATCATCTCCTTCGTAATTACCATTGAGAATTTCGTCACGAATTTGCCTCTTACTAGAAGATAGTCTATTCCTAGTATTATTTCTCCATTCTTGATTTGGCATGTTCATATATTTGTTATTTGGCGTGTACTCAGGTTGTTATTGCAAATTGTTGAAGTGGTATTTGAATTTTGATTATATTGAGTATCTTTAGAATTATTACTTCCATCAATAGCTTGTTCTTGAGTTTGAATTGTATTTTGAGAGCTTTTAAGAATCATAAGTCACTGTAGTAATGTTCAATGAACTTATTCATTGCAATTCTTATGCTTGAGATGCTTTGTTTTTACTTTGACTTCTCATTTCAATATTTTTTCTGAGCTATATTTGGAGTTTAGACCACTTGCCGTTAAGAATAGTGATATTGATAAGAAAAACAACTAATATTTTAACTTTCATTAGTAATTTCTCCAAATACTAAATTTATATAACTATTAATTTGAACAGCGAAACGAAAATAACAAACGTATTCCATATTTATTCTTATATAAAACACAGTATACAATGTAAATTTATAACCGACAATATTAGGATTAATTGCTACTGTATTATAGAGAATATAAAATGTTGTCATTAACATATGATTTAAAAAATAGTATGATTGTTTATTACTATATGTAATAAGGGGAATGTGAAATCATGAAAGTATCAATACTATATTGTCTATAACGTTAGGAAATAAAAAAGTTCCAAATGAATACAAAAATGCAATTCTTTTGGAACTTTGTGTCTCATTAATTAATTATTTAGTTGAATATTATAGAAATACCTTCTGACCATTTCTATAACCATCATCCAAACAATGTGTCCGAAAAATTCTGATAGGTGTTCTGAAAATGGTTGATTAAAAGCATTAGGTACGACATGCATCATCGGCATTAAGATTAAATGAAAAACGATCCAAATAACTATACCAAATAAAGCACCATAACCTAATGTGATTTTTGTATATTTCTTTGCGATATAAATATAGATGATTGCAATAGCGATAGAAAAACTATAGTGTACGATAAAACTTATCCAAGGTAATGCATGCTCAGAAAAATTGTATGTGAGATGGGTTATATCTGACGGAATACCTAGTAATTGTAAGAGTTGTTGAGGTGGGTTAGTGGCATCTCTACTAGGTGTTCGGGGTGGGAACATTACCTCCCAACCTAGTTTGACTACACCAGATAAAAGTCCTGCTATTATGCCAGCTATTAGTAGTTTAAACCTACTCTGATTTTTTTGATGATTCATTTTGCATGTCTCCTTATGTTCCTCATTTATATTTAAACACCATTAGCGTTGTTAAAAAGAGAAACTTTAATAGAATTCAACCTAATTATATTACTTTTATGTCCTTTAAATGTTTAAATAATATGAACTTTAATTTAAAGGAAATGTTAGTTTTATAACATATTAAAAAATTGAGTTATAAAAAGTTAGAGAAGTTACAAACGAATACTCATTTAAGTTATTTAAATGAGATTAAGGGTATAATAACTTTAAAATTAAACAGATGTAAAAAGATGGAGGAAAAACATGGAAAATAAACCTGATTATTTTCACCACATTGAACATAGAAAGTTTCAAAGTAGCTCAAAAATTACATTATGGTTATCTTTAGTTATTACTATGATATTCACTGTAGTTGAGTTTGTAGGAGGTATTGTGTCAAATTCACTAGCGTTACTCTCTGACTCATTTCACATGCTAAGTGATGTTCTAGCATTAGGTTTATCAATGGTAGCGATTTATTTCTCGAGCAAGCCGCCTACAAAGAACTATACATATGGTTTTTTACGCTTGGAAATTATCGTAGCTTTTCTCAATGGCTTAGCACTTATTGTTATTTCACTAGGAATTATGTATGAGGGTATCATGAGAATTATACACCCTAGACCTGTTGAAAGTGGCATTATGATTCTAATTGCGTTTATTGGTTTAATTGCCAATATCGTATTGACCATCATTTTAATGATTTCTCTAAAAAAAGAGAATAATATTAATATTCAAAGTGCATTATGGCATTTCATTGGTGATTTATTAAATTCTTTAGGTATTATTGTGGCGTTTGTGTTGATTCATTTTACTGGATGGAACATTGTTGACCCAATTATTAGTATTCTCATTTCATTGATTATTTTAAGAGGAGGATACAAAATTATTAAAAATGCTTCAAAAGTTCTGATGGAGCGTGTGCCGGATCGATATGATACAGATGAAATTATGGGAGCAATGAAAGATGTTGAAGGCGTGATAGATATTCATGAATTCCATTTATGGAGTGTTACAACGAATCAAAGTTCTTTAAGTGCACATGTTGTACTAAGTGATGACTACATTAAATCGCCTTATGCTACAATAAATAAAGTTTCGGATTTGTTAAAAACACAATACGGTTTAGAACATGTAACACTTCAAATTGAAAATATAAACCTCAATCATTTAGATGAGGATTATTTCAAACAACTTCAAGAATAGGGGAGTAGTATTTTACTGATTAAGAGTTTTTTTGCATAAATAATGTGTATGAAAAAGTTACTTACACTCTAGTTATATAACTTTATCTTAATGAATTAAAAGGACTCCCAAATAAAGTTTGATGAGCATTATTTTATAGCCATTGGATACTAAATTTTATTATTCAAGTTTTATCTTTATGTCTTTTTGTGATGAAACTTGATAACGTTTGTAGAAATATTTTCACTAATTCTATTAATAATTCTGCCGTTATGACTATAGTTCTACTTCATTTTTCAGTGTGCTTTTTTGAAGTTGAATTTTGAATAGTATTGATTGAGCTATGTTCAGCGTCAGACAATCATTAACGTAAAAAACCCCTCTAACAGGAGGGGCGGAGTAGAGAATAGTTTAATATTATTCGTTTTCGTTATTACCGAATAAACCTTTGATGAAAGAGATAACTTTTTTAACTAAGTTAATGATGAACATGTGACTCACCTCCTATGTATTTGTTAACTAAATTATAGTATTGAACTAAAGTAATTGGGTTTCTAGTTCTAAAGTAATCAAAAAATATTCTTAAGTGTAAAATAATTTCAAAAACAAAATAACTTTGAATTCTTTTCTGTTTCGAAAAATATGATATAATTTATGTATTTTATAATTATTATATGTTTGATAAGGATTAATGTTTTAAAAGTAGGGAAAGAAAAAATTCTTGAAGAATTGTATTTCTTTCCCTAACTTTTTAACATGTAGAACATTCAAGTAAAATTCAATACGTTATGTCCTAACAGTTGAAAATGATTGATATAAATGTGTTTGTAATGTAGTCGTGTGAGATAAAATGCCTAAAGGTTTAATTATTAATTGTTCTCTTAAAGGCTTTGATTATTTTTCATCAGTTTTAAAAACATCTTTAAAAAATTGAACACCTTTATTTAATAAATCAAAAATAAACATGAAGTACACCTCCAATTCAATTGATTACAGTTACATTGTATTTGATTTATTTGATTAAAAGTTTAAGTTTGCGTAAATAGTAATATTAATTGCCACGCTGTTAAAAAAATAAATGTAAGAAAATAATATAGTTCTTAATCGTTAAATGTATTTATGATTTTATGAAAAGCTCATTTTGATTCTGAGTTTTAATAAACTATTAATCTGTACAATACCTTATTTATATAGCTTTTGACATTATTGAGAGTTCTAAAATTTATAAAATATAGAAAATACTTTACTTTTCCAAAAATAAGCGTATAGTAGTGATTAAGTAATAAAGTACGTGAAGTTGATTGTGGAATTATTTTTATAGAATATTCTCTTTTAATTAATGGATTTGTTACAAATATTTAGTGCAAAAGCACGTGGAGGTATTCTATATGAATAACGGTACAGTTAAATGGTTTAATGCAGAAAAAGGGTTTGGTTTCATCGAAAGAGAAAATGGCGGAGATGTATTCGTGCATTTCTCAGCAATCGTTGAGGATGGTTATAAATCTTTAGAAGAAGGCCAAAGCGTTGAATTCGATATTGTCGAAGGAGAACGTGGAGAACAAGCTGCAAACGTTGTTAAGATGTAATAATTATATATCTTTACTAAGTCTAGGACAGAAATAACTGTCTTAGGCTTTTTTTGTTGATAATTAAATTAATATTCAGTCCTTTAGTCAGATCTTCAACTGGTAGTTCGAATATCAATTTGTTATGTCTATAAAACATCTCTATTAAAATTCTCTATATAGCTTTCCACGTTGCATTTTATAGAATTTCTTGTGTGTAATTCTTTTTTTATTGTTGATTTATACTTATTAATATACTTTTTTTGGTTTTGTTTTAGAGCAAGTTTATCTATGATGATGATTGATGTATACCATAAGATCATAAAATTAAATAAAAGATAGCAATGAAAAGTGTAGTTGTTTTATAACGATTACTATATTTTAAATGTTAATTCTATTATATTTGTAGTAAAAACCTTTTTGAAATAAAAAAACGCCAATGCAGTTACTTTAATAATGACGAAAATTAAAGTCTGCACGGCGATAACAAGAAGTAATGTTAAACACTCACAGAGTGTAACATGTATAGGTTATCACAAAAATATATTTATATCTAACTAAATTGCTCTAAAGTGATGTGCTTTTTAAAAATCTTCTAAATAATAATTGAAACAATTATAAATTAAATAGTTACTTACTTTAAATTGACTGTGACGATCGATCAAACACACTAATCTCTTTCTCATGTATAGAAACAACAAGTGTGTGGTCATAAATTTGAATGTAATCTGTATTTAAGGCATTAAATTCAGCAAGTATTTTAAAAGAACCATTTCGCAATGGTTCTATAATCGAAATATCATCATGATTGTTTTGAATAATCAATTGTCGTTTGGAGTGATTGTTAATTGTCCAGTCTTTCATATTCATCACCTTACTTGTAATTTTTTAACCAAAGCTACGCTCAATTTCTGTAAAAGCTTTTGTTGTAACCTGAATATTATATATTTTGTTATCTTCAACCTCGCCATCTAAGTAACCTTCATTTATTAAGACTTTACAGTTATGAATGAAATCTTCATATTTTCTATCACAAAAATAATCATCTTGTGCCGTTACAGAATCTTTAAAATGATTAGCTTCTTCTTCTGGTTGCCCCGCATTAGACCTTTCCATATATAATTTATAAAATTTAGCTATTGTATATTTTTGTTCTTTTGTAAGGTTTTCCATCAAAATCTGCCTCCGACTATATTAAATAAATATTATTCCACTTATTAGATTTTAAGTAAGTGCAATTTTTTTAAGCATTACAATATTTATTTTAAAATTTAATTTACCTTTTCGATACCTTTTTGCACTGCGTTCGCAAATTTGTAAAAATCTTTAGTATATTTATCTGAATCACTACGTGTATGTCGATCTAATTTATAATGTTTGAAAAACTGTTTTCGCAATGCAGTCGTGAGTTCTAATTGGACACCTGAATTAGATTCATTTTTATTAGCTATATTATCTGATGACTTTGCATCGATTCTGTTAGGACTTTCTTTTACAGTAAAGTCTTTTTTACGCAATTCTTTTGCGATAGAGTGAGACATCTCTTTATCTTTACCTCCGATATAAACAATAGGGTCATCTCCAGAGAATCCATGTATAGATAATGTTTCTTTAGTGTTTTTAAGTAACTTATCTAATATAGGTTCGTTAAAATGAGTGGATGTTACATGTAGTTGATCGTTATTAGATTTTCGAAGACCTTCAAAGGTATAAAAATTATATTTTCCAACATTGGAAATACGTCGTGCAATTTCAGTCGTACCAGGTTCGATACCTCCACCGTGAATTGCAGTGACTAAAATATCCTTATTTTTACGGTGTTTTGTTTTAATACGCCAATCTTTATTTTTTATCGTATCTTTTTTTAATTCAGTAAAATCTGCGTATCTATCCGTAGAATGAGAACGGTTTGTCTTTAAAGTATTAAAAAGTATTACAACAACAACACAAATTGCGATAATAACGATTGTCAAAATAATATAATATAATCTCGAATGCTGATTGTCTTTGTTTCTCATAGTAACTCCTTTTTTATATAAACAATAAATATTCTTAAATATTTAATAAGGTTATAAATTTAATTCCATTTAATTATTATATACTAAATTTTTACTATATATTTTCTATACCCATTTTGAATGGATACTAATTAATAAAATAAAAGAATTCAAAATCTTCACATTGTTTTAACAATAATGTGGTAATTTATAGTAAAGGGATGTGATGGTGTGATGAATAAAAATCTATTAAAAAAATACTTGAATGATGATAGTTTCAAAGCAGTTGTCGTTGTTATTGGGAATAAGAGAATTGTATTAGAGAATGATATTCATGTTGATTATGAAAACGAAGTTATTATTTATCCATGTAAAAATTGTACACGTATTATACCGTTTAGTTCAATTTCCTATTTAGAACTTATTGATAAGCAAGACCAATTTATTAACTTTTTTAAAGAAGGATGACTATAAATCCCAATGGTAATGTGAAAACGGAATAAGTTCACGTTACCATCGGGATTTTTAATATGTTTTTACTAATTTTAATTTATATTCATCTGTAAAATTATCTGTTAGCGCATAGGGTGAAATAATATATAAACCGTGATCACTTACGGAATTTTTGTCTACCCCGTATTTATATGCTTGATATATAATTTTAGTGCAATATGTAAATGTTTTGCTTTTTAAGTTGAGTGTAACAAGATATTCGCTATCACTGTTCTCATAATGATTCTTTGCCCATTGAGCTGCTTTTGATCCAGCGTTAGGGTGTGAACATCTATAGACTTTTATCCATTCATTTTTACCTTTTCCATATCTGTCACGATAAGATTCAAAATCTTCCGTTAATGGTTTATCCCCGGGGCCTTCAATTTGAAGTACAGTGTCATGATCAATTGCCAAACTACAGTGACCAAAAAAACCATTTAAAACAGGACCTTTTGTAATAATAATATCACCTGGTTTTAGCTGAAAACTTTTATTATCATTTGCAAAACTTTGGTTGGTAAATAACATGAGACTAAAAATAAAAAATATAAATGTTAAGTATATGCTTTTAGATGTTAATTTCATATATTTATAGAAGCTCCTTAAATGTTTCATAAAGCTAGTTACAAAAATAATTGATTTACATCAAATATAATTTAGTAAATCATAATCACGCTATTAAAAAGCATCTCAAAAAGAATACATTGTTTATCTTTTTGAGATGCATAATATAGTATAATGCCTTTTCACTAGAAGTGATTCTATTTCTACATATTATAAAATTCCGAATATAAAAGTATAAATTAAGATGGCAAAACCAAAGATTAAGAAAATTACAGTAAAACCTAGATAAGATTCTTTTCGTTCTTCTCTTTTAGTTTTAAGCATTGTTACCAATAATATCGTTCCTGCGATGATAAATAAGATAGAAAGCCACAGCAAAATTTGGAAATGTAAGCTCATTGATACCCCTCCCTAATCAAAAATTTAGACAAATTCATAAAAAATCGGATAAATATAATATAGTGCTAAGATAATGTTGATAAAAAATAATATTTCACTGAATAAATCACTATAGATAATTACTAAGGTCAAGCTTGAAAAAAGAGCAAAGCCACAAATTGTTAAACCAGGTATTAACCATAACTTATAATCAATATTTGCGTTATAGGTTATGAGAATGTTAAATGTAAAAAATAAAATGGTGAATATCAAGTTGAATACATTTGCTTTGTTTAATTTCATAGGTGTTACACCTCATTAGATACTGCTTGATAGAACTAAGTTATTTATATACTATAATATCATTTATTTCATACAGGTAAATATATTACCTTTAATAAAAAATATTTTATTTGAGACATACACATTATCGACGTTCTTATGGTGAAAAATTTAGTAATACTTTATAATATATATGAATCGATATAATGTTATAGTTGTTTTTAAACCTTTAACAATTGTAATTTCATCACAAGAGACATAATAAATGAAAATTATCATTATTAACAAAAAAGTTTATGTAAATAGTGCAAAAAAGAACTTTTTGCACATAAAAAAATCGAGTAATTTGGTATGATTAATAGGTGAAAGTATATAAGTAGGTGACTTAAGTGTTTTAACACTTTAAAAAGGGGCTGAAATCAAATGTCTTTTTATGATTTTATTTTAGGATTTATCAATGACGATACACCACTAGGCCATTTAGCACAATACATTTTAAATGATGCTGGTTTCCCAAAGGAAGAGAAAAACAATAATTCTATAAGAACTTATGTGCTTCTTAATTATAATGATCGTCAGTTAATCGAAAGTACAAATCGTGCAATTAGTTTATATCAATTAATTTGAATAATACCAGTTATGGGTCTTAAGCGCATTCCAAACATCTTTAGTTTTAAAGTTTATTTCATTATTACGAACACAAAACGGCTCGATAACATTTTGATCTAACCAAGTATTAATTAATTCTTTAGGTACACCATCAAGTAGCATATCTGTTTTGCTTATAATTAAACATTCCCAATCTAAAGAAATTGAATTAGGATTGACATAGTTACATTGACTATGAGCAGACATTATTAATCCTCCTTTATTACATGTAAATCTAATGTTAAGTTATACCCTAAACAAATTTTATTAAACAATCAGCTTTTAAATTGTAAGATTTCTAACTTTTTAAATCATTGGTTTACTTTGTAATTTGGCAGTGATTAAATAAAAGTGTCATAAAAAATGATCGGTGTATAATTTGGTGAATATATTAAATAATGATTGTAGAGGTGTTTACAGTTGGTTAAAACATTATATCTAATGAGACATGGTCAAACAGTATTTAACTTAAAAGGTAAAATACAAGGGGCTAGTGACTCACCTTTGACTGCTTTAGGTGTACAACAAGCGAATGCAGCACAACAATATTTTAAAACGAAAAATATTCATTTTGACTATCTTTATTCATCACCACAACAAAGAGCACGTGACACGTTAGAGAACACTGTGCCAAACCAACAATATTGGTGTGTAAAAGATCTTAAAGAGTGGGGATTTGGATTATTTGAAGGGGAAAGTATCGAGTTATTAAGAGCTATTAAACAACCTAAATATTTGTATGGTGATGCTGTTGTACCATTTGAAGGAGAATCAAGATCTGAAGTTGAACAAAGGGTTAATCGAGCACTCTATGAAATGATGGATACAACAGATGGAGAGACGATTCTAGCAGTGAGTCATGGTAGCACAATTGGTTTATTTGTAAGAAATATATTAGGGTATGATAGGGGAAGTAAATTTGAAATAGGAAATTGTAACATTGTAAAATTTGAATACGATGGAGAAGAATTTATATTTAAAGATATAATTAATCCCATTAAAAAATAGTTTATTTACAAGATAGTTTTAATAATATGCGTACGTTAATTGTTCAATAACTACAGAAAAATTAACATAGCCTCAAATGATTTGTGTAATTTCATTGGAGGCTAAATTTTTAAACTTTTTGTATATGGGAATCACTTAAATAATATATGTTTTGAGTTACTGATTTTTGAAGTAGTCATTTTAAATATCCATATAAACTCATCATCAAAAAGTACTATTTCCATGTATGGACTTAATAATGAAAATGTTTAAAAGGTAAATATAAGTATTTTATTCTGATGACTCAGTTGTTGAATAAATGAGCCAATTTTCGTCAAAATATTCATCGCCAATTTTGCTAGCGTTTTTTTCAAAAGCAAGATTTTCGAAACCTATAGAACTAAAAAACACTTTAGCACTTATATTATTTGATGCAATAGCAATCATCAATGTTTCAATGTTATGTTCTTTAGCGTATTGAATAATATGATTAATTAATTCTCGGTTAACAATTTCATCATTATTTTTAACAAAATTATTTTCAAGAATAGCTTTGTGGCATTTACCTACATAATTCATTTGTTTTAAAGTACATGTTGCAACAAGTTCATCATCTTCAAAAGCACCAAATATATTCCAATAATCAGTATGATTAGACAGGATAGTTTTGAGTCTATCAATGCCAACATTTTCTAAATAGTAACGATCCCATTCATAGTTATGGTGACCAAATTTCATTAATTCAATATAGGAATCCAAATCGTTTTGATTCAATAAACGGATATTGTTCATGGTGACCTCCCATTAAAAGAAATAACATAAATAAAAAATGATTTTTGAAATTAAGACTTATTAAATACATAATAAAAGAATTATTAAAAATACGCAATAATCGTTTTGTTACCATAAAAAACATTATTAACAATATATTTAAAAATCGTTTTTAAAATCCATTTTATATTTTTGGCAATTGAGAAATGATAACTTTGAAATGAATTTATCACATTTTATTTTATCAATATTTTGAAAAAACGAAAGGTATATTTTGAATCTTTACAAAAAATTATTGAAAAGTATGTTATAAATACTAATTAAATAAGCAAGATTGATAACATAAGAAATTTAAAAAGTAATAAAAAACACCCACAATTTGATAGCACAAATTGTGGGTGAAGAATATAATTAATCGATAAAATATTATTCTACTACTTCAACATTTAAGTTTACATCGATATTGCCACGTGTAGCTTTAGAATACGGACAAAAGTCGTGCGCATCTTGTAAATATTTTTCAGCATCTTCTTGTGATAAAACATTTTTAACTTTTGCATGAATATCAACGCTAAGTTTTGGGCTTTCAGCATCTGGATCATCTTCCAAGCGTACTGTTAACGTTACTTCAGGTTCAGCATCGCGCACTTTATTTTGTTTTAAAATTAAATCAAATGCACCATTAAAGCATGAAGCGTAACCTGCAGCAAATAATTGTTCTGGATTAGTCGCTTTACCGTCAGCTTGTTGTGGTGGTAATACATCTACATTTATTGCGTTATCGTCAGTATGGACATGACCTTTACGTCCACCTACGTTAGTTGCTTTAGTTTCATATTGAACTGCCATCATTATTACCTCCTCAAAATGTATGTATTTTATTGATACCCAACAGTAGGTGAACTTAATCATTCATTTGAAATTTTAATAATAAGTTTAGAGATATTTGTATGAATGAAAGAAAATCATATAAAATAAAATTACTATAGTGTACGAAATGAGGGATAGAATGACCCATGTAGATATCGCGGCGACAATTGCACCAGAAGAAAAGCTTTCTAAAACTTTACTCAATGATATAAAAATAAACGAGAAATCAATAGATATCGTTGAATTGCGCATTGACCAATGGCCATCCTTTAATAAGGCATTATTAAAGGAAGTGATTAAGCAATTAAAAATATTCCATTTGAAAATATTAGTAACATATAGAACTTCAATTCAAGGGGGGAAAGGAGCTGTAAATGAGCAAGAGTATTTAAATATATTAGGTGAATTAATCGAGTGCCCACAATTTGATATGATTGATATTGAGTGGAGCAGTGCCGTCAATATTGAAAAATATATGCTTCTTGTTCAACGTGCACAACAAAAAGGGCTTGAAGTTGTTCTTTCGCATCATAATTTTCAAGAAACACCGGCTTTAGATGAACTTAAATTTATTTACTTTAAAATGCAAAAGCTCAATCCTGATTATTTAAAGCTTGCGGTTATGCCTAAAAGTCAAGAGGACGTGTTACATTTATTAGAAGCCATGTCACTGACAGCGAAGCACACATCATGCCGAATTGTCGGTATATCGATGTCTAGTTTGGGTAAAGTCAGCCGAATTGCTCAAGGCGTATTTGGTGGAACGCTGTCTTATGGTTGCATAGAAGAACCACAAGCACCGGGACAGATACATGTCTCTAAGTTAAAATCCTTGGTTTCATTTTATGAGGATTAACTTGTAAGTTTGAATTCAATAACAATGTATCTTATAATTGATAATGGTTATCATGTATAAAATAAAGGGAGCGAAATACATTGGAATTACAAGAAGCTATATCTAATCGTAGAAGCGTCAAAAAATTTAAACACGATATGGTGGTTGATGATCAAACGGTTTACGATGCAATATATAAAGCTGCTGACGCTCCAAATCATGGTATGAGAGAACCATGGAGATTGGTTCATATTTCAAAAGATAAACTCGGTGATTTTAGTAGGGATATCACAAGATTTGCTTTTCCAGATAGTCCTGAAAAGCGAGAGAATCACTTTCATGCAGTAACAAATTTGGGTGGCATGTTGTTGTTGATTTTAAAAGATGATCCAAGACAACGTCAAAGTCGTGAAAATTATTTTGCATTTGGAGCGTTTGCTCAAAATTTAATGTTACTTTTATACGAAGCGGGCATTGGTACTTGTTGGAAGTCGCCACAATATATCTTTGATCCTAAAATACGAAAAGTCTTAGGTGTAAAAGATAATGAAATATTAGCAGGATTTTTGTATCTTACTGATTTAGAAGAAGTACCAACTAAGGCTAAACGTAAAAATAAAAATCTTATTACCGAATTTGAATAAATCATCCGTGATATTGAGCGTGTATTAAAAATAGGTGAGATGTAATTTGTGTTTATCGTTTCACCGTGACAATGAGTAACAGAGTTGAAAACAGAAGTATTTACTTTAGTTACTGACGAATAATACAAGAAAAACCTGAGACGTTTGATAATGTCTCAGGTTTTTTGGTTAAATATTATTGATCTAAATGTTCAGACAAGAATGATTCAACTTGTTCAGGTGATTTAGCATTTGCTGAATGCAAGTGGGCTAATTTTTCACCATTTTGGAATATTAAAATACTTGGGATACCCATAACATCATTTTCAGTTGTTACATCTTCTAATTCGTCACGATCGACCACATACCATTGATAATTATTATATTTTTCAACAATCGGATCTATCCACATATCCATCGCTTTACAATCTGGACACCAGTCGGCTTCAAACTTGATAATTACTGGATCGGTACTATCAATAGTAGAATTAAATTCTTCAGTTTGATGAATATTTTTCATCACTATCTACTCCTTTTTGTAATTTGGTAAACTTATTATAACGAATGACTGCACATTAACAAAAATATTAGCTTGAAAATTAAAGCGTTCAATTAAATATCATGATATATTTAAGTTAATAGAGAGAAGGAGGTAAAAGGTAATTGATTAAATTTTATCAGTATCCCAAATGTACAACGTGCAAAAAAGCTGCAAAGTTTTTAGATGAGCACGATGTGAATTTTGAATCTATTGATATTGTTCAATATACACCGACTAAAAAAGAATTCAAAGATATCGTAGATAAAACGGGTGTGAATATTAATAAGTTGTTTAATACACATGGTATCAAATATCGCGAATTAAATTTAAAAGAGAAACTTAAAAATATGTCTGATGATGAAAAACTAGAACTACTTGCTTCAGATGGAATGTTGGTTAAACGTCCATTAGCTATCTCTGGTAACCATTTGACTTTAGGATTTAAAGAAAATGAGTATCAACACCAATGGTTATAGGTGTGATATTAAATTAGAGAAAGTGAACATTAATAAAAAAATATAAATTAAAATGGTGTTTTGTATATTTAAAAACGAATTTTAATTCATTTATTCTTTGTAATAATAGTTGAATGAATAATATGTGTGTGGCATCATTAAATTGTAATTAAATTAATCAGGAGGGGATTTTCGTGGCAGTACCGAGCGAATTTAAATATTCTAAAGAGCATGAGTGGGTTAAAATTGAAAATAATGTAGCAACAATTGGTATTACAGAATACGCACAAAACGAATTAGGTGATATCGTATTTGTTGAGCTACCTGAAACTGAAGATGAATTAAATGAAGGTGACACATTCGGTAGTGTTGAATCAGTAAAAACAGTATCAGAGTTGTATGCGCCAATTTCTGGGAAAATTGTTGAAGTTAATGAAGAATTGGAAGATAGCCCAGAATTTGTAAATGAATCACCATACGAAAAAGCATGGATGGTTAAAATTGAAATTAGTGACGATAGTCAATTAGAAGAATTATTATCAGCAGATCAATACTCAGAAATGATTGGTGAATAATGATTACAAACTCCTCGATTAGATTTAATCAAGGAGTTTTTTTAGAAGGAATAACTTTAATCAGAAACGTAAGCCAAGGTTCATGCATGAGTGACACTAACAATTGAAAATTGCAGTAAAAAAGAGGAACGTTTGAGCAAGGCTCAAGCATAAGTGACACTAGCAATTGAAAATTGTAGTGTCACTAAATGTTTAGGTTTTGGGGATTTTGTGAATGATGATAGTGACAGTTACTTTGACGCTTAGAAGGTGGATTGACATGGCTATTGTAAATAAGGTTATTATTGTCGAAGGTAAATCGGATAAGAAGAGAGTACAACAAGTGATCGCTGAACCTGTAAACATCATTTGTACACATGGCACTATGAGTATAGATAAGATAGACAACATGATAGAAACACTTTATGACAAACAAGTTTATGTTCTTGCCGATTCTGATGATGAGGGTGAAAAAATTAGAAAATGGTTTAAACGTTATTTAAGCGAAAGTGAACATATTTATGTTGATAAAACGTTTTGTGAAGTTGCTAAGTGCCCCAAAAATTATTTAGCACATGTATTAAGTAGATATGGTTTTAATGTAAAAAAAGAAAAGAAACTTATGAATAATTTAAAAACTGAAAGGCTAGTTTTAGTAAATGAATAAATTGAAGGATATTGAAGACATAACTGTTAATTTTAATAAAGATAAACATCTCATATTTGGTTATACACCAATGTGTGGAACATGTAAGATTTCTGAAAGGATGTTGGATATTGCTAATGAAATCTTACAATTGCCAATAAAAAAAATAGATCTTAATTTTCATCCTGAATGGAGTAAAGAGAAACAAATTATGTCTGTTCCTGTATTGCTGCTTATGCGTAGAGATGAAGAGATAAAAAGAATCTATGCATTTCAGTCAGTTACTTATTTGTTAGAAAATTTAAAATAATTATTGACGAAACATTAGTACGATGGTAGGATTAATACAAATTAAATAATGCTTTAACTCTTATCGAGAGAGGTGGAGGGATGTGCCCTAAGAAGCCCGGCAACCGTCTAAAATAGAAATGGTGCCAATTCACATAAAGTATAACTTTAGAAGATGAGAGAAAGAACATTTCAACAAATGCTTTCTCAAATTTTCTAAAAATTGAGAAAGCATTTTTAATTTGATTACTAAGCAACATAAGGAGGCTATTAACGTGATTAAGCTAAACCAAATTGTTAAACGCTATCATACCAAGGACAAAGATGTTCTTGCTGTTGATCACGTTGATTTAAACATTGAATCCGGCTCTATTTTTGGTGTGATTGGTTTCTCAGGAGCTGGTAAAAGTACGCTCATAAGAATGTTTAACAACTTAGAATCTCCAACGTCAGGTGAAATCATTATAGATGGAGACAATATAAGTCAATTATCTAAATCACAGTTACGAAAAAAACGACAAAAGGTGAGTATGATTTTTCAACATTTTAACTTGCTATGGTCAAGAAATGTATTGAAAAATGTAACATTTCCATTAGAAATTGCTGGCGTTCCAAGTGGTCGAGCTAAACAAAAAGCATTGGAACTTATTGAACTTGTCGGTCTAAAAGGTCGAGAAAGTGCGTATCCGTCTGAATTATCAGGCGGACAAAAACAAAGAGTGGGTATTGCGAGAGCATTAGCTAATGATCCAGATGTATTGTTATGTGATGAGGCGACAAGTGCATTAGATCCACAAACTACAGATGAAATTCTAGATTTATTATTGAAGGTAAGGGAACAACAAAATCTAACTATTGTACTTATAACACATGAAATGCATGTTATACGAAGAATTTGTGATGAAGTTGCTGTAATGGAAAACGGTAAAGTTATTGAACAAGGAGCGGTAAGTAAAGTATTTGAGAATCCACAACATGAAGTAACGAAACGTTTTGTGAAAGATGATTTAAACGATGATTTTGAAGATTCTTTAGAGTATTTGGAGCCATTAGATCATGATGCATATATTGTGAGGTTAAACTTTACTGGTGATAATACGACTGAGCCTATCATATCTTATATGACGAAGACACATAACATAGATGTGAATATTCTTGAAGCGGATATTAAGAATACTAAAAACGGTTCGCTTGGATTTTTAGTTATTCACATACCACATATAAGTGAGGAACATTTCAAGCAATTTAAACATAATCTTCACGAACAACACGTTAATGTGGAGGTGCTAAGACATGGGTAAATCTTACGGTGAAATATTTCATGAAATGGTGACAATGCCGAATGTTCAGTGGCCAGAGGTTTGGCAAGCAATTTTAGAAACTCTATATATGACTGTTGTTTCGACACTTTTTGCATTTGTCTTTGGACTTATATTAGGGGTATTACTCTTTTTATCTGCGAAAAGTAACTCATTGGCTGCTAAGATTTTCTACACGATTGTGTCATTCATTGTTAATTTATTTAGAGCAATTCCATTTATCATATTAATTTTACTGTTAATTCCATTTACAAGTGTACTTCTCGGAACAATCAGTGGTCCAACTGGTGCATTACCAGCACTTATTATTGGTGCAGCGCCATTCTACGCTAGATTGGTCGAGATTGCTTTTAAAGAAATTGATAAAGGTGTTATAGAAGCTGCTTGGTCAATGGGAGCGAACACTTGGATAGTTGTGAGAAAAGTACTACTTCCTGAAGCAATGCCTGCATTAGTCTCAGGTATTACCGTTACTGCAATTGCTTTGGTAGGTTCTACAGCTATTGCAGGTGTTATTGGCGCAGGTGGTTTAGGTAATTTAGCATATTTAACAGGATTTACTCGAAATCAAAATGATGTCATTTTAGTTTCAACAGTATTTATTTTAATTATTGTATTTATAATCCAGTTCCTAGGGGATTGGCTTACAAATAAAATCGATAAACGCTAAAGAAAAGGGGATTATATTCTATGAAAAAATTATTCGGAATTATTTTAGTATTGGCTTTAACGATTGCCTTAGCTGCATGTGGTGGAGGTAAAGATAAGGAAAAAACTATCACAGTAGGTGCATCTCCAGCACCACACGCTGAAATTTTAGAAAAAGCAAAACCATTATTGAAGAAAAAAGGTTATGATTTAAAAATCAAACCAATTAACGATTACACAACGCCTAATAAATTATTAGACAAAGGTGAAATCGATGCGAACTTCTTCCAACATACACCATATTTAAATACTGAAAGTAAAGAAAAAGGGTATAAAATTGAATCGGCTGGGAATGTTGAATTAGAACCTATGGCTGTATACTCAAAAAAATATAAAAGCTTAAAAGATCTACCTAAAGGTGCAACAGTATATGTATCAAATAACCCAGCTGAACAAGGTCGTTTCTTAAAATTCTTTGTAGATGAAGGTCTTATTAAACTTAAAAAAGGCGTTAAAATTGAAAATGCTAAATTTGATGACATAACTGAAAACAAAAAAGATATTAAATTTAACAACAAACAATCAGCAGAATATTTACCAAAAATCTATCAAAATCAAGACGCTGACGCAGTAATCATTAATTCTAACTATGCGATTGACCAAAAATTAAGTCCTAAAAAAGATTCGATTGCTTTAGAATCTCCTAAAGATAACCCATATGCAAATTTAATTGCAGTTAAAAAAGGTCATAAAAATGATGAAAATATCAAAGTATTAATGGAAGTGCTACAATCTAAAGAAATTCAAGATTATATTAAAGATAAGTATGATGGAGCTGTCGTACCTGCTAAGTAAATAGCAAACAATTAATAATATTTAATCGTTTGTCACATGATTATACAAAAACACGTAGATGATTTAATATAAAATCATTTACGTGTTTTTTGCTATTGAACCTTTAATTTTTAACTCACTTTTGTTAGACATTTTAACTTCCATAAACATTTTTCTGTGATTATAGTTATCTAACAATGACTATTATTCACTAGCCATATTTTTAGAATAGGAAGCTTTGTAAGAGGTAAAGCCAATGGTCTTTATACGCACAACATATCTATAATTATTTAAATATTATCACGGTATAAAATACCAACACTTACACCGCTATATCCCATTTGGTAATCAAATTTGATAATTTCAATTTGTGGATGTGATTTTAAAAATTGATTTACTTTTTTTATCTAACCCTTTTTCAGTAATCGCTTTAATAGTAATAAATTTCATAAAATATACCAACCCAACTTATAATTATTTTATATTCAATATACTATAATCTACTGTAAATTTATAGTTTCTTTCGTAAAATCATCTGTATGTGAAAAAAATTCATAAAAGATGTTTAGCTCATAAATAAGAGGGTAACAATATTAATAAGTTAAGCATAAGGAGGAATTTTAAATGGCTGAAGATAAATTTGAACAAGCTAAAGGTAATATTAAAGAAACAGTAGGTAATGCTACTGATAATAAAGAATTAGAAAAAGATGGTAAAGGTGACAAAGCTTCTGGTAAAGCAAAAGAAGCTGTAGAAAACGTTAAAGAAAAAGCAAATGACGTTATTGATAAATTTAAAGGTAATAAAGGTGACTAATAATAGTCCTTATAATTTAGCCCTCATGTACTCTAAGGTATATGAGGGCTTGTTTGTGTATATATCAAAATGATGCTTCATTTTTTGCTGTAATTTTACCAAGAACATAGCTTACTAAGAAGCCAGTGACCAATAGGAAAAATGATATGATCCATTGGATTAAGTCTTTCGGGAATCCAGGGAAAACTGCATACAACGATCCAATCACAAAGCCTATTATCAAAGCAAAGGTCATTGTAGGGTGTTGATGTAGACAATATTGAATTAATCGACTTGAAATCATAAATCCAGTGACAATACCGAAACCTACTATTAATATGATAGGTAATGCATTTAAATTAAAATGAAGTAGTTCAGAGATGGCATACATTAGCGTCCCATATACTCCGAAGACAAGTAACATAAATGATCCAGAAATGCCCGGTAATAACATAGCACTTGAAGCGAAAACACCTGCGATAAAATATTTAATGATAAGACTGAAAGATAAAGTAAGTGTTTCACCTGTATGCTTGTCCCCATTATTAAGCAATGCGAAAACGACTATAATAGCAATACCTAATAATAGAATAGAATAATGTATTATACTGAAATTTTTTTTGAAATTAGAGACGGTTAATAAATAAGGGATGATACCGAGAATCAAACCTGTAAAAAATAACATAGTAGGAATATGATGTTGACTAAGCAAATAATTAAATAATTGACTTAATAGTCCTATAGCTATTAGCATTCCTATTAAAATAGGTAGTAAAAATTTTAAGCTAGGCCAAAATCGTCTTGAAAACAAACCACTAATTGAGCTAATAAAGTCTTCATAAATTCCAAGTAATAAAGCGATAGTCCCTCCACTTACACCTGGGACGAGATCACTTGTGCCCATACCAAAACCTTTAAATATATTTATCCATTTGAATTTTTTCATAATAAACTCCTTTCAAGAAAATTTTAAAGGTTAAAGTGCATAATATCACATTATTTGAACTTCTTGGGATATTTTTCTTTTTGTCTAAAGATTGGCTATTGAGAAAGTGAGCTTGCCATTATCATTTAAAAAATTTCAGAACGATTACATAAAAATAATTATTGTTAAATAATAAATCTAAATAAGTGTTTTAAAAAGTTTATATTAGCGACTAAGTACGTTATAATGAAGTGGATTGAAATTCAATGAGTCTTTTTGACTATAGATTAAAATTATTATAAACTAGTTAAGAAAACTTTATATTTTACGGAGGGAATATAAATGTCATCAACATTAGAGATTAAGGACCTACATGTGTCTATCGAGGATAAAGAAATTTTAAAAGGTGTTAACTTAACAATTAATACTGGTGAAATACACGCAATTATGGGACCTAATGGTACTGGTAAATCAACATTATCGTCAGCAATTATGGGACATCCAAGTTATGAAGTTACACAAGGTGAAGTATTATTAGATGGCGTTAATATTTTAGAGTTAGACGTTGATGAGAGAGCTAAAGCAGGTTTATTTTTAGCTATGCAATACCCATCAGAAATTACAGGGGTAACAAACGCAGATTTTATGCGCTCAGCAATCAATGCGAAACGTGAAGAGGGACAAGAAATTAATTTAATGCAGTTCATCAAGAAATTGGATAAACAAATGGACTTTTTAGATATCGATAAAGATATGGCTCAACGTTATTTAAATGAAGGTTTCTCTGGTGGAGAGAAAAAACGAAATGAGATTTTACAATTAATGATGTTAGAACCGAAATTCGCTATTTTAGATGAAATTGACTCTGGTTTGGATATCGATGCTTTAAAAGTGGTTTCTAAAGGTATTAATCAAATGCGTGGTGAAGAGTTTGGTGCATTAATGATTACGCACTATCAACGACTTTTAAATTATATTACACCAGATCAAGTACATGTGATGTATGGTGGTAAAGTTGTGAAATCTGGAGGCCCAGAATTAGCTAAACGTCTTGAAGAAGAAGGCTATGAATGGGTTAAAGAAGAATTTGGTGCTGCTGAATAGTCATATTCCAAAATTAGCATTGAGATGTTCACATAAAATGATGAAACTGAACATTCGAAGTAAAATTTATTTCATCAAGTAGGAGGAAAAAGTGATGACAACTAAAACTTTGAACATTTCTGAAGAACAACTTGTTGATTATTCTAAAGCGCACAATGAACCTTCTTGGATGACAGAGTTACGTAAAAAAGCGTTGAAATTAACAGAAACTTTAGAAATGCCAAAACCTGATAAAACGAAATTAAGAAAATGGGATTTTGATACGTTTAAACAACACCATACAACAGGAGATTCATACCATCAATTAACTGATTTACCAAAATCTGTTAAAGAAATCATTGATGTTGAAAACTCAGAAAATTTAATCATTCAACATAATAATGATTTGGCATATACACAGGTATCAGATCAAGCTAAAAATGATGGTGTGATTATTGAAGGTCTATCTGAAGCACTAGTCAATCATAGTGATTTAGTTCAAAAGTACTTTATGACTAAAGCAGTAAATGTTGATGAACATCGTTTAACAGCATTACATACTGCATTAGTGAACGGTGGTATTTTTGTTTATGTACCTAAAAATACTGTTGTAGAACATCCGATACAGTATGTTGTTTTACATGATGATGAACAAGCGAGCTTTTACAATCACGTCATCATTGTTACAGAAGAAAGTGCAGAGGTTACCTATGTAGAGAACTATCTTTCTACTACTAGTGGTGAAGATAACCAACTTAATATTGTGTCAGAGGTTATCGCTGGCGCAAACTCTAACGTCACATATGGTTCAGTTGATTATTTAGATAAAGGATTTACAGGTCATATCATTCGTCGTGGTTCTGCAGATGCAGATGCTTCTATCAATTGGGCATTAGGATTGATGAATGAAGGTAGCCAAATTATAGATAATACTACAAATCTTAACGGTGATCGTTCAACAAGTGCATTGAAATCAGTTGTTGTTGGTACAGGTGATCAAAAAATAAATTTAACTTCCAAAATTGTTCAATACGGTAAAGAAACAGACGGGTATATATTGAAACATGGTGTTATGAAAGAAAATGCATCTTCTGTATTTAATGGAATTGGCTACATTAAACATGGTGGTACAAAATCTATTGCGAACCAAGAGTCACGTGTTTTGATGTTATCTGAAAATGCACGTGGTGATGCTAATCCTATTCTTTTAATAGACGAAGATGATGTTGAAGCAGGACATGCAGCTTCAGTTGGTCGTGTCGATCCTGAGCAATTATACTATTTAATGAGCCGTGGTATTTCAAGAGCTGAAGCAGAGCGTTTAGTTATACATGGTTTCTTAGACCCAGTAGTACGTGAATTACCGATTGACGATGTAAAACGTCAACTAAGAGAAGTAATTGAGCGTAAAGTTTCAAAATAAAGTCAAAGATTAATTCAATTGATACCTCCTAGAGGGGAAACTCATATATAGAAAGGTCGTGACTATAATGGCCGAACATTCTCTTGATGTTAAGGCAGTCATTAAAGACTTTCCGATACTTGAGCAAAAGGTAAATAATAAACGTTTAGCATACCTTGATTCAACTGCGACTAGTCAAACACCTGTACAAGTTTTAAATGTACTAGATGATTATTACAAGCGTTATAATTCTAATGTTCATCGTGGTGTACACACATTGGGGTCATTAGCTACAGATGGCTATGAAAATGCGAGAGAAACAGTAAGACGTTTTATCAATGCGAAGTACTTTGAAGAAATTATTTTCACTCGAGGAACAACTGCATCAATAAATATCGTAGCACATAGTTATGGTGATGCTCATATTAGTGAGGGTGACGAAATTGTTGTAACAGAAATGGAACATCATGCTAATATTGTTCCATGGCAACAATTAGCTAAACGTAAGAATGCAACACTAAAATTTATTCCTATGACAAAAGATGGTGAATTGCAATTAGATGATATAAAAGCAACCATCAATGATAAAACTAAAATTGTTGCTATCGCTCACGTTTCCAACGTTTTAGGAACAATTAATGATGTTAAAACTATCGCTAAAATTGCACACGAACATGGTGCAGTTATAAGTGTGGATGGTGCGCAATCAGCTCCACACATGGCTTTAGATATGCAAGATATTGATGCTGATTTTTATAGTTTTAGTGGACATAAAATGTTAGGTCCTACTGGCATTGGAGTCTTATATGGAAAAAGAGAATTATTACAAAATATGGAACCCGTTGAATTTGGTGGAGATATGATAGACTTCGTAAGTAAATATGACGCCACGTGGGCTGACCTACCAACTAAATTTGAGGCTGGTACACCACTTATTGCTCAAGCAATAGGTCTAGCAGAAGCTATACGTTATATTGAGAATTTAAGTTTTAATGCGATTCATCAACATGAAAAAGAATTGACAGAATATGCATATGAACAAATGTTAAGTATAGATGGTCTTGAAATTTACGGTCCACCAAAAGATAGACGTGCAGGGGTCATTACTTTTAATTTAGAAGATATACATCCACATGATGTAGCTACAGCCGTTGATACAGAAGGTGTTGCAGTTCGTGCAGGCCATCATTGTGCGCAACCTTTGATGAAATGGTTGGGTGTCTCTTCAACAGCACGTGCAAGTTTTTACGTTTATAATACGAAAGAAGATGTAGATCAATTAGTTCAAGCATTGAAACAAACGAAGGAGTTTTTCTCTTATGAATTTTAATAATTTGGATCAATTATATCGATCTGTAATTATGGATCATTACAAAAACCCTAGAAACAAAGGTGTCTTAGACAATGGCTCAATGACTGTTGATATGAATAATCCTACATGTGGTGATCGCATACGTTTGACATTTGATATTGAAGACGGAATCATTAACGATGCTAAGTTTGAAGGTGAAGGATGTTCAATTTCAATGTCTAGTGCATCTATGATGACTGAAGCAGTTAAAGGTCATTCACTTGGTGAAGCAATGCAAATGAGCCAAGAATTTACTAAAATGATGCTCGGTGAAGACTACGAGATTACTGAAGAAATGGGAGATATTGAGGCACTTCAAGGTGTCTCACAATTCCCAGCTCGAATTAAATGTGCAACGCTTGCATGGAAAGCATTAGAAAAAGGGACAGTCGAAAAAGAAGGTAAGTCAGAAGGTACAACTGAAGAAGATTAAAACTAATACATTATAATACCTTTTGATGATGTAAATATATTGTTATACTGAATCAACATCCTCATATGTTTAATTCAGTGATTGTATTACATCATAAAAGTTTAAATCATAATGATAGAGCATAACAAAATAGAGTAAACATAAATATAAATAAATTTTTTATACGCATGCCGTTTATTAATTATAAAATCAAGGAGTGATTAAAATGGCAAAACAAGCACCTGATGTTGGGGATTATAAATACGGATTCCATGACGAAGATATTTCCATTTTTAGATCAGAGCGTGGTTTAACGGAAAATATAGTAACAGAAATCTCTAAAATGAAAGAAGAGCCACAATGGATGTTAGATTTCCGTTTGAAAGCATTGAAATTATTCTATAAAATGCCAATGCCACAATGGGGTGGAGATTTATCTGAATTAGATTTTGATGATATTACGTATTATGTTAAACCTTCTGAACATACTGAACGTTCATGGGATGAAGTGCCTGAAGAAATCAAACGTACTTTTGATAAATTAGGTATTCCAGAAGCTGAGCAGAAATACTTAGCTGGAGTTTCTGCTCAATATGAATCAGAAGTTGTTTATCATAATATGGAGAAAGAATTGGAAGAAAAGGGTATTATTTTCAAAGATACTGATAGTGCATTACGTGAAAATGAAGAGTTATTCAGAGAATATTTTGCGTCTGTAGTACCTGCTGCAGATAATAAATTTGCTGCATTAAATTCAGCAGTATGGTCTGGTGGTTCATTCATTTATGTTCCTAAGAATGTTAAATTAGATACACCACTACAAGCATATTTCCGTATTAACTCTGAGAATATGGGACAATTCGAACGTACATTAATTATTGCTGATGAAGGTGCATCAGTAAACTATGTAGAAGGTTGTACTGCACCTGTATACTCCACAAGTTCACTACATTCGGCAGTTGTTGAAATTATTGTACACAAAGATGCACATGTAAGATATACTACTATCCAAAACTGGGCCAACAACGTATATAATTTAGTAACTAAACGTACCTTTGTACATGAGAATGGTAATATGGAATGGGTAGATGGAAACTTAGGTTCTAAGTTGACGATGAAATATCCTAACTGTGTACTTTTAGGTGAGGGTGCTAAAGGTAGCACGCTATCCATTGCATTTGCTGGTAAAGGCCAAGTTCAAGATGCTGGTGCTAAAATGATTCATAAAGCACCTAATACATCTTCAACTATTGTTTCTAAATCTATCTCCAAAAATGGCGGTAAAGTCATTTATCGTGGTATCGTTCATTTTGGACGTAAAGCTAAGGGTGCACGTTCAAACATCGAATGTGATACATTAATTTTAGATAATGAATCAACTTCAGATACTATCCCTTATAATGAAGTGTTCAATGACAATATTTCTCTAGAACATGAAGCTAAAGTTTCTAAAGTATCAGAAGAGCAATTATTCTATCTTATGAGTCGTGGTATTTCTGAGGAAGAAGCGACAGAAATGATTGTTATGGGATTCATTGAACCGTTCACTAAAGAATTACCAATGGAATACGCAGTAGAAATGAACCGTTTAATTAAGTTTGAAATGGAAGGCTCAATTGGTTAATACTAAATCAACTATAATATGATTAACAACCAACGAATCGTTTGTGATTCGCTGGTTGTTTTATTTTTATGTCAAACTCAGTTGGTGGCATTGAAAAAATTAAATAGAAGTTAATACCTTATCCGCTTATTTCAAATTAGTTAATTTAGAAAAGTGAACATAATTCTTTTTACGAGTTCCATAATTTATTTAAGCTTTTTAAACAATATAATTATGATATTTCTTTTGATTTTATGATAAATAGTTGAAAGCAAACGGTTTAACTGATTCGTAAAAACTCTAAAAGAATAATTTTCTTTTCTAATAATACTTTATACTTGCATGAGTAGTTAATTTATGATTGTTTTAGCTCATATTGGCTCTAATATTTATTTTTATTGGTTAATAACATCTTATATAAGAGTATCAATCATGAGTCTTTTTTATGAAATTTTTTTTAGTATCTCATTTAATATTTCAATTCATTAAATAAAATGGATTCTACTGTAAAAACATTGAAGATATTACAGAAACACTAGCTATTGCAAATAATGAAGTTAATGGTAAAGATTTGAATAAGCATATCAAAATTACTTTGGGTGACTTCAAAGATTTTCAAGCTAAACATGATTTGGATGATGCAAATTTATTGGATATGATTGCACCTGTAGATACTATGGTTTCAAAAGAAGTGAAAGGTATACCGGGTGATTGCTCACTAATAGCAGGAAACTCGGTCTTATAAAGCAGTTATACACTGCTTATTCGAAAACTAAACAATTCGTTCAGTTGAAAAAAGAATTAGATGGATATAGCGATGCTTTATAGGGTGGTGGTAAAGCTACTACATTCCTGATAACTAAAAAAGATATTAAGATGAGTAATAAAATTATCAATACAATGAAAAAGTTAGAAAAGATTATAGATAACCCACATGAAAAATTGACGCTTGACCAATACGAGAGTATGTCAGTAAATATTCAATTATCCAGGGTCAAGTCGTACATATCAATAGTTGTCTTGATCATGTTATTTCTAGCATATATATTTATAAGAGTGCCAGAAATTAAAAGTAAAGAATTGCAAGGAATAGAAACTATTATCATAATTGTTATGCTAGTCTCTATTGCTTACTTTATCATCGATTTCATTTTATGGATTAAAAGGAAAAATTTTCTTTAAGAACTATTAAACCACTTTTTATCATTGTGTTATTTAACATTTTAATGATAATTACGACATGAATTTCATTTTACAATATATTTAGCTGATTTTTACTTCTTATATTTTTACAAAGTATTTAAAGTGGTAGTTTTTAGAAGTCTGAACTCTTTACTTCAATAAATGAAATGAATTATCATAGCTAATCGTTTAATTTTTAACAAAAGGAATAGTTAAGTTACTGATATACTTTACGAGAGTAAGCCACGATAAACTATAAAAATGTTTTACATTAGTTCTTTCATATTCGTGCGTTGTGGTAATCCAATATGAATGATAAGTTTGATAACTCATTTCTCGGGAAATAGTGTATTAATAAGGACTAAATCTTAAGGAGAAATGCATCATGATTATTGCAATTATACTATTAATATTTGTTTCATTTTTCTTTTCAGGTAGTGAGACAGCATTAACAGCCGCGAATCGCACTAAGTTTCAAACTGAAGCTAAAAAGGGTGATCGTAAAGCGCAAGGTTTAACAAAGTTATTAGATAAACCAAGTGAGTTTATCACTGCTATATTAATCGGTAACAATGTAGCGAATATTATTTTACCTACACTCGTGACAATCTTAGCGATTGATATTGGAGTGAACGTGGGAATAGCATCAGCAATTGTAACAATTGTGATTATACTTATTTCTGAAGTGATTCCTAAATCAATTGCTGCAACATTTCCTGATAAAATTTCAAAACTTGTGTATCCTATCATTCATATATGTGTCATTGTACTCAAGCCCATTACAATTTTATTAAACAAGATGACAGATGGTATTAATCATTTACTATCTCGAGGCCAACCTGTTGAAAAAAGATTTTCTAAAGAAGAAATTCGCACATTATTAAATATTGCGGGTAGAGAAGGTGCATTTAATGAGATAGAAAATACTCGACTTCAAAACGTTATGGACTTTGAACAATTGAAAGTTAAGGATGTTGATACTACGCCCCGTATTAATGTTGTAGCTTTTTCAAAGGATGTAAAATATGACGAAGCTTATGATACAGTGATGAATAATCCATATACTAGATATCCAGTATATGATGAAGATATAGATGATATCATCGGTGTATTCCACTCAAAATATTTATTAGCTTGGAGTAAACATAAAGAGGACGCAATTACAAATTATGCATCAAGCCCTTTATTTGTAAATGAACATAATAGGGCAGAATGGGTATTGCGTAAAATGACCGTTTCACGAAAACATCTAGCGATTGTATTAGATGAATATGGCGGTACGGATGCTATTGTATCGCACGAAGATTTAATAGAAGAGCTACTTGGTATGGATATTGAGGATGAAATGGATCGTGAAGAAGAAAATAAATTAAAACATCAAAAATTTCCGCAAAGCATGATGCATCGTTAATTTTGTTGTAAAAATGATAGTGGCTATGAATGTCAAACAAGTTGCGGGGCAATTAAGATGTTGTATAATTTAGCTGTGATATAAATTGTAAAGATAGAAAACCTGGGACATGATACAATGTTCCAGGTGTTTTTTTATTTTAGTAGGCAATAATAGAATGAAAAACTCGATAAATATAATTTTTATTAACCTTAGTTTTTATTGCTAAGGTTATACAAGATATTTGAAAGTGGTTGTATCTTCCTCTTACCATAAGAGGTGTTTTTGTTTAACTTTCAGATATGTGTATATTAAAGAATATGTAAATTTAATTTAACTCAAGTGAATCAATGAATTGTAATGTGGTATCATGTTGTTGGTGATAAATATGATAGAAATAGGTCTTACTGGTTGGGGTGACCATGATACATTATATGAGGATTTAGAGCGTAAAACAGATAAGTTAAAAACTTATGCTAGTCATTTCCCGATAGTAGAATTGGATGCTTCGTATTATGCGATACAGCCAGAACGAAATATAATTAAATGGATAAATGAAACGCCGAATAGATTTCAATTCGTCGTTAAAATTCATCAAGCATTAACATTACATGCTGACTATAGAGATTATGCAGAGTCGAGAGATGTATTATTTAAACAGTTTAAAGAAATGATTAATCCGTTAAAAGAGCATAATAAATTGGCGATGGTGCTCGTACAATTCCCACCCTGGTTTGATTGTAACGTTCAAAATATAAATTACATCTTATATGTGAGAAAACAATTAAGTGATATTCCGATGAGCATTGAATTTAGACATCAATCATGGTTTGACAATCAATATAAAGAGCAAACTTTATCTTTCTTAACACAACATCAAATCATTCATGCAGTGGTAGATGAACCTCAAATTAAAGAGGGGAGCATTCCTTTAGTAAATAGGATTACTAGTGATATTGCTTTTGTACGTTATCATGGACGTAATCATTATGGTTGGACTAAAAAAGATATGACTGATCAAGAATGGCGAGATGTAAGATATTTATATGATTATAGCGAGGAAGAGTTAGCTGACTTGGCTCGTAAAGTCGAAATACTTAATCAAAAGGCTAAGAAAGTATACGTTATTTTTAATAATAATTCTGGCGGTCATGCAGCTAATAATGCTAAAAAGTATCAAAATATTTTAGACATTGATTATGAAGGTTTAGCACCACAACAATTAAAACTATTTTAAGAGGCGAATGTCATGTTATTAACAATTATTCTATTAATATTAATAGGGGGATTTTCAGCGATTTTAGGATCTATCGTTGGTATTGGTGGTGGAATCATCATCGTCCCCACACTTGTTTATTTAGGCGTAAACCATCATCTTCTACATGGTATTACGACGCAAATTGCAATAGGTACTTCTTCAGTTATTCTGATTGTTACTGGACTATCTTCCTCATTAGGATATTTAAAAACCAAACAAGTAGATATAAAAAACGGCTCGATATTTCTATTTGGGCTACTACCTGGATCTTTGGTTGGTTCTTTTTTAAGTAGATACCTTACACTTGATTCATTTAACTTATACTTTGGCGTGTTTATGATATTTGTGTCGATATTACTGATGATTCGTCACAAAATAAAACCTTTTAAAATTTTTGACAAACCTAAGTATGCGCGTACATATGTTGATGCTGAAGGGAAAACATACCGTTATAGTGTCCCTCCTCTGTTTGCTTTTATAACAACGTTATTTATTGGGATATTAACAGGGCTGTTTGGCATAGGTGGAGGTGCATTGATGACCCCTCTTATGCTCATCGTCTTTAGATTTCCACCACATGTTGCAGTAGGCACAAGTATGATGATGATTTTCTTTTCAAGTGTGATGAGTTCGATAGGGCATATCCTTCAAGGACATGTGGCTTGGGGATATTCCATCATTCTCATTATTTCAAGTGTGATAGGTGCACAAATAGGTGTAAGGGTCAATCGATCTATGAAATCCGACACAGTTGTGATGTTATTGAGAACAGTAATGCTTATCATGGGGGTATATTTAATCATTAAATCTTTTATTTAAAAGTGAAGTAGTTATGCTTTGAGACTTTGTTCTTTAATGCTAAAGTACAATTAAGTATATAAATTTTAAAGAGGGGGATCATGTTATGGAATTAACAATATATCACACGAATGATATTCATAGTCATTTAAATGAATATGCTCGTATTCAAGCTTATATGGCAAAACATAGACCGCAACTTGAACATCCCTCACTCTATATAGATATAGGTGATCATGTTGATTTATCAGCACCTGTGACAGAAGCTACGGTAGGACATAAAAATATAGAACTTTTAAATGAAGCACATTGTGATATTGCAACCATTGGAAATAATGAAGGAATGACAATTTCTCATGATGCTTTACAAAATCTATATAACGATGCGAATTTTAAAGTGATTTGCACGAATGTCATAGATGAAGAGGGACATCTTCCACATCATATTGCCTCTTCGTATATCAAAGAAATAAAAGGAACGCGTATTTTATTTGTTGCAGCAACGGCGCCGTTCACACCTTTTTATCGAGCACTGGATTGGATTGTTACTGATCCACTAGCGGCAATCAAAGATGAAATCAATGCACATCAAGGTGAATATGATCTTTTGATGGTTATGAGCCATGTCGGTATCTTTTTTGATGAAAAGTTATGCCAAGAGATTCCGGAAATAGATGTTATCTTTGGTAGTCATACACACCATCATTTTGAACATGGAGAAATAAATAATGGTGTTTTGATGGCAGCTGCAGGAAAATATGGCTATTATTTAGGTGAAGTTAATATCACGATTGAAAATGGAAAAATCGTTGATAAAATCGCCAAAATTCATCCTATTGAAACACTTCCTTTAGTCGAGACACATTTTGAAGAACAAGGAAGAGCACTTCTAAGTAAACCAGTAGTTAATCATCATGTGAACTTAGTCAAAAGAACAGATGTTATTACTAGAACATCCTATTTACTGGCTGAGAGTGTATATGAGTTTTCAAGCGCTGATTGTGCAATCGTAAATGCTGGACTTATAGTAAAAGGCATTGAAGCTGATAAAGTGACGGAATATGATATACATCGCATGTTACCCCATCCAATCAATATTGTAAGGGTTCGATTAACTGGCAAACAATTAAAGCAAGTGATTCAAAAAAGCCAAAAGCAAGAATATATGCACGAACATGCACAAGGTCTTGGTTTTAGAGGGGATATCTTTGGAGGATATATTTTATATAATCTTGGCTTTATTGAGTCAGAAGAGCGTTATTTTATAGGCGATGAAGAGATTCAAAATGATAAACAATATACGTTAGGTACTGTTGATATGTATACTTTTGGAAGATATTTCCCACTGTTAAAGGGGTTATCTATAGATTATATTATGCCTGAATTTTTACGTGATATTTTTAAAGAGAAATTACTAAAATTATAAAAAAGCGTATATTGAATTTTAATTTAATGTTAATACCGATATGTTATAATAAACGAAGATATATTAAACAGGAGGGTATGCGTTGTTATGGCGACTAGAAATGAAGAAATTTTACGTAAACCGGATTGGTTAAAGATTAAGCTTAACACAAACGATAATTATACTGGTCTTAAGAAAATGATGCGTGAGAAAAATTTACACACAGTGTGTGAAGAAGCTAAATGTCCGAATATTCACGAATGTTGGGGTGCGCGTCGTACAGCTACATTTATGATTTTAGGGGCAGTATGTACAAGAGCATGTCGATTCTGCGCAGTAAAAACGGGTTTGCCTAATGAATTAGATTTAAATGAACCAGAACGAGTTGCAGAATCAGTAGAATTAATGAATTTAAAACATGTTGTAATTACTGCTGTTGCACGTGATGATTTAAGAGATCAAGGTTCAAATGTGTATGCAGAAACAGTACGCAAAGTAAGAGAAAGAAATCCATTTACAACAATAGAAATTTTACCATCTGACATGGGTGGCGATTATGAAGCCCTTGAAACATTAATGGCTTCTAGACCAGACATTCTTAATCACAACATTGAAACGGTTCGTCGCTTAACACCAAGAGTTAGAGCTCGAGCAACTTACGATAGAACTTTACAATTTTTACGTCGTTCTAAAGAATTGCAACCTGATATTCCAACAAAATCTAGTTTGATGGTTGGTCTAGGTGAAACGATGGAAGAAATTTATGAAACGATGGATGATTTACGCGCTAATGATGTTGATATCTTAACTATAGGTCAATATTTACAACCGTCTCGAAAACATTTGAAAGTTGAGAAATATTATACGCCATTAGAATTTGGTAAAATGAGAAAGATTGCAATGGAAAAAGGATTTAAACATTGTCAAGCAGGACCTTTAGTAAGAAGTTCGTATCATGCTGATGAACAAGTGAATGAAGCGGCTAAAGAGAAACAACGCCAAGGTGAAGAACAACTCAATTAAGTAATAATTTTTTAAACTATTAAAAATAGAGGCATAAGTGCCTCGCTTATCGAGTATCTATAATTTATGTGATACATAAAATTTCATTATATTTTTAATAAATGTGTGTATTGAAGATATCGGTAAGTGATTTATGGCATTTTTGATGCTTATTGCCTCTATTTCATTTTTTGTAAGGTGAAAATATGATTAAAGTCGACCAACAATATTTTGAATTGATAGAAGAATATAGAGAATGTTTTGATGTGGAAATATTTTCTGCTAGGTATTCGGATATATTAGATAAATATGATTATGTCGTAGGTGATTATGGTTACGATCAATTACGCTTAAAAGGATTTTATAAAGATAGTAATAAAAAGGCAGAAATAAGTAAACGGTTTTCAAGTATACAAGATTATATATTAGAATATTGTAATTTTGGTTGTCCTTATTTTGTTGTCAGACGTTTGTCACCAAATGAATTTATTGAAGAAATGGATGATAAAGAAGATATCATTGATAAATTACATGATGTTAAGATTCAACCTACTATTCAAGACACAGAAAAACATACCCGAGCTATAGATCAATAAAAGTCCACTAAGTTGAGAGCGTCATCTCAATTTAAGTGGACTTTTATAACATAACGCTTCTATTGAATAACCTCATTTAAATATTCAATAATTTCATCCGCTTCTTCCTTTGATACTCCTAATATATGAGAAATGTAACCTTCTTCTTCTATATCATCTGAACCTATAATGCCAAATTGATTAGTCTGCATATTTAAAACTAAAGTTTTACCGTAGTGTCTATCTGTTTGTACAAGCATTAAGTCGTAGCGACTATGCTCACCAACAAAGCCGACGAACCGTACTTGGCTTTGTTCTTCATCATCATATAAATACATATCTATCATATCTCTGACGCTCCTTTACATTGCGAAAACTATTATATTTAAGTATAACGACAAATGATGATGACTGCAAAACTATGGTATGATTAATTTATTAGATGTATGAAGAGGTGACAAGCGAATGTATTTCGTAGATAAAGATAAACTAACTCAGAAAATCACTTACTTACAAAAGCTCACTGAAGATTACAATGATAATAAAAGGAATCCATATGCTTTTGAACGAATTGGCCAAATGTTAATTGAATCTTCTGTAGATATCGGCAATATGATTATAGATGGGTTTATTTTAAGAGATCCTGGTAATTATAAAGATGTAATAGATATTTTAGAATTGGAAAATGTTATTTCAAAAGAAACACAATCACATATCAATCGAACTATTGATGTTAGAAAACAGTTTGCACATCACTATATCGATTTAAATATGAATAAAATTGAGCCGTTATTTGATGATGCACTACCATACTATAAGCAATTTATTCAAGAAGTAGGACAATTTTTAGAAAATGAAAATGTACCAATTACCGCATTTGGAAAAGGAGAGAATAACTAGTGAAACATTATCAGGCATACTTAATCGATTTAGATGGGACAATGTATAAAGGCACAGAGGAAATTGACGGTGCCGCACAATTTATAGATTATTTAAATAATAATCATATCCCTCATCTATATGTAACTAATAATTCTACAAAGACACCTGTTCAAGTTACTGAGAAATTACGTGAGATGCATATTGATGCTAAACCAGATGAAGTTGTAACGTCAGCATTGGCAACAGCGGATTATATCTCTGAACAGCATCCTAATGCAACTGTATATATGATTGGTGGCCATGGACTTAAAACTGCACTAACTGATGCAGGGCTTTCAATAAAAAACGATGAACATGTTGATTATGTAGTTATTGGTTTAGACGAAAAGGTCACATATGAAAAATTATCAATTGCAACATTAGCTGTACGTAATGGAGCTAAATTTATATCTACCAATCCAGATGTATCCATACCTAAAGAGAGAGGTTTTTTACCTGGTAATGGTGCTATTACGAGTGTGGTCAGCGTCTCTACCGGCATTCAGCCAGAGTTTATTGGTAAACCTGAAACAATTATAATGTCTAAGTCTTTAGATATACTTGGATTAGAAAAATCAGAAGTTGCAATGGTTGGTGATTTATATGACACAGACATTATGTCAGGTATTAACGTGGGTATTGATACGATACATGTTCAAACTGGTGTGAGTACGTATGAAGATATTCAATCTAAAGAAATACCGCCTACGTATTCATTTAAAGATTTAAATGTGGCTATTGCAGAATTAGAAAAATAAAATTATCATCTATCTGTTTTGAAATTAATAGAGGTGTGCATATGAATAAAATACTCGTAACACGTCAAATTCCACAACACTACGTTGAACAACTTAAAAAATAGGACAAGTTGTCATGTGGGAACACGATTTAACGCCCATGTCTAGAGAGTCATTTCTTGCTAACGTTGAAGATGCAACAGCATGTGTGATCACATTGAGTGAGCATATTGATGAAGAAGTATTTCTCAGGGCACAACAACTTAAAGTGATTGCTAATATGGCTGTAGGTTTTGATAATATTGATATTACATTAGCAAAGAAACATGGTGTAGTTGTTACTAATACACCTCACGTACTGACAGAGACAACTGCCGAACTAGGGTTTACATTGATGCTTACTGTAGCCCGTAGAATCATAGAAGCGACTTCATATATTCAAGAGGGTAAGTGGAAAAGTTGGGGACCATACTTATTATCAGGAAAAGATGTATACGGTGCAACTGTTGGTATTTTTGGAATGGGTGATATAGGAAAAGCGTTTGCACGTCGCTTACAAGGGTTTGATGCACGGATAATATATCACAACCGCAAACGTGATTTAATTGCTGAAAGTGAGTTAAATGCTACATATGTAACATTTAACTCTTTACTTGAACAAAGTGATTTTATTATTTGCACAGCACCTTTAACAAAGGAAACTGAGAATCAATTTGATAATCGAGCTTTTAATAAAATGAAAAATGATGCTGTCTTCATTAATATTGGAAGAGGTGCAATTGTAGATGAGGAAGCACTTTTAGAAGCATTAAAAAATCATGAGATACAAGCCTGTGGTTTAGATGTTATGCGTCAAGAACCTATTCAACCTGACCATCCAATACTGAAATTACCTAACGCTGTGGTGTTACCTCACATAGGAAGTTCATCTCAAGTCACTAGAAATCGAATGGTACAACTTTGTATAGATAATATTAAAGCAGTATTAAATAATGATGCACCACTAACCCCTGTAACCCCTTTACACATTTAAAATTTATTCACGTTAGTCATATTCCATCAATTGAATGTGATAACGTGAATTTTTTTATTTGATAAAACTAACAATTTTGTTATACCCACTGTAATTGTCTAATCATGGCTTTAGAATTAAAATAATGTTGTTCTTAAAAAGAGAGAACCATTTCTAATTGAGTCGTTGACATATGATTTGAATATGTAAAAATTTCAATACAATTTTAATGAAGACATAAAATTTGAATTGAATTATATTTGAAACAAAGATATAATGAATTGTAAAATTAAATTATAAAATGTATATTGTATTACTTGATGTCTATTAGTAATGATTAAGGTTCATAGTACATGATTTAATATAAGAACATTGAGAAGATTTACGATTAATAATAGTTAGAGTTTGAGAGGTGCTATTTAAAAATGAAAGGAAAAGAGCCTTCTAACAAATATTTTGATAAAATGAAGCCTTACTTAATCACTTTGTTATATTTAGCTATTTTTATAGCGCTGTATTTAATTTATGGTAGTGGTGATACACAAAACAACTTCATTTATAATGAATTCTAATGAGGGAGAGTAGTTATGGCAGACTTAATTAATATTCTAAACCACTTTGTTCAGGAACAACCTGAAGCAGTTGCGGTTAGACATACAAATGATGAGCTAACATATAAGCAACTTGATGAAGAATCAAGTAAGTTAGCACATCTATTACAAGATAGTAAAAAGCCAATGATTTTATATGGTCACATGTCACCTTACATGATTGTTGGTATGATTGGAGCGATTAAATCCGGTTGCGGTTATGTTCCTATCGATACTTCTGTTCCAAAAGAACGTGTCAATATGATTATTGATAAAGTACAACCGGAAATCATTTTCAATACTTCAGATGAGACTTTGGAACAGACAAATGCACAAGTGCTTAAGGTTAGCGATATTCAGGATTCACAATATCCAATTGTCTTTGATAGTCAAATGAAGCAAAACGATGTAGTATATACAATTTTTACTTCAGGGTCTACGGGAGAACCTAAAGGTGTACAAATTGAATATGCAAGTTTAAATGAATTCGCAGAATGGATGGTATCTTTAAATGAAACTGGTACTGGTAAAGAATGGTTAAATCAAGCGCCATTTTCGTTTGATTTATCAGTAATGGCAATCTATCCTTGTTTAACATCAGGTGGTACTTTAAATCTTGTTGATAAAGATATGATCAAAAAACCTAAACTATTGAACGAAATGTTAGTTCAAACACCGATGAATGTTTGGGTTTCTACGCCTTCTTTTATAGAAATGTGTTTATTATTACCTAATTTAAATGAACAACAATATAATAGCTTAAAGCAATTCTTTTTCTGTGGGGAAATTTTACCGCATAAAACAGCTAAAGTCTTAGTTGAAAGATTTCCGAATTCAATGATTTATAACACATATGGACCAACTGAAGCTACTGTTGCAGTCACAAGTATACAAATCACAGAAGAAATTTTAAATCAATATAATCCTTTACCAGTTGGTGTGGCTAGACCTGGTACAAGATTATTTGCTACTGAAGAAGGAGAACTTGTCATTGAGGGGCAAAGCGTCAGTTTAGGTTATTTAAAGAATGAAGAAAAGACAGCCGCAGTATTTAATTTTGAAGACGGTGTCAGAACATATCATACTGGGGATAAAGCTAAAATTGAAGATGGATTGTGGTTTATTCAAGGACGTATTGATTTCCAAATTAAACTAAATGGTTATCGTATGGAACTAGAGGAAATTGAAACACAATTACGCCAGTCAAAACATGTAAGAGAGGCTGTTGTTGTGCCGGTTTATAAAAATGGAAAGGTCGTACATTTAATAGGAGCAGTAGTACCTACTGAATCTGTAGAAGATAATTTAGCAATGACAACTCAAATTAAACACGAACTTAAATCACGCTTACCAGAATATATGATTCCTAGAAAGTTCGAATGGATGGAACGACTACCACTCACATTAAATGGTAAATTAGATCGTAAGAAAATTGCCGAGGTTGTAAACGGATGATACCTTATGGCACATTTACATTTTTCTTAATTGCATTTATCGTTCTTATACCTGTGATAATACTTGGATTCTTAGGTAAGCGAAGTTATATTTACAATGGTATAAGTACAGCAATCATGATTGTCATTATATTTGCATCAGATAAACATAATCTGTTAGGGCAAAAATATCTAAGTGCACAACTTTTTTGTTTTATTATTTATGTCATATGGCAGGTTGCCCTCATTATGTACTACTATCAATCACGACAAAGGAAGAATACATTTACAAAATTTGTAACAATTATGGTATTGTCTATTCTCCCTCTAGCAATTGTTAAGATATTACAGAGTTCATGGTTAGGTGGACATCAAATTCACTTCCATGAAAGTAAATTAATTGAATTTGTAGGATTTTTAGGTATCTCGTACGTCACTTTCAAAAGTGTTCAATTAATTATGGAGATTCGTGATGGTTCTATTAAAGAAATCAAAGTAGGGAAATTGATACAATTCATTTCTTTCTTCCCAACCATTTCATCTGGACCTATTGATAGATATAAACGTTATGTGAAAGATGATAAGAAAGTACCTAGTGGTGCAGAGTACAGAGAGCTTGTTATCAAAGCAATTCATATGATTATGTTAGGGTTCTTATATAAATATATTATTGCGTATTTGATTCAGACATACGCTGTTAATCCTTTACAACTTAACCTACATGGGTTTACTCATATGTGGCTATATATGTACGCCTATAGCTTATATTTATTCTTTGATTTTGCAGGATACAGTTTATTCGCGATTGCAGTGAGTTATTTATATGGTATTAAGACGCCGCCTAACTTTAAACAACCGTTTAAAGCCAAAAATATTAAAGATTTCTGGAATAGATGGCATATGACTTTATCTTTCTGGTTTAGAGATTGTATCTATATGAGATCTTTATTCTACATGTCACGTAAGAAGTTATTAAAAAGTCAATTTGCAATGTCAAATGTAGCGTTCTTTTTAAACTTTTTCATAATGGGAGTATGGCATGGTCTAGAAGTATATTACATTGTATATGGATTATACCACGCAGCGTTATTCATAGGTTATGGTTATTATGAGCGTTGGCGTAAAAAGCATCCACCACGTTGGCAAAATGGTTTCACTACAGCTATAAGTATTATCATTACCTTCCATTTTGTAACTTTCGGATTCTTAATTTTCTCAGGCAAATTTATTTAATAAAGGAGTAATTAATTATGGAATTTAGAGAACAAGTATTAGATTTATTAGCAGAAGTAGCTGAAAATAACATTGTGAAGGAAAACCCAGATGTAGAAATCTTTGAAGAAGGTATTATTGATTCATTTCAAACTGTAGGTTTACTTTTAGAAATTCAAAATAAATTGGATATTGAAGTGTCAATTATGGACTTTGATAGAGATGAGTGGGCAACTCCTAATAAAATTGTAGAAGCTTTAGAAGAGTTACGATGAAACTGAAACCATTCTTACCCATTATAATCAGCGGCGTCATATTTATTATATTTTTATTTTTACCAGCAAGTTGGTTTACTGGTCTTGTGACAAATAAGACGTTAGCTGATAATAGAATTTCTTTAACTGATCAAGTTTTAAAAGGCACGCTCATTCAAAATAAATTATTCGAGTCAAATAAGTATTACCCGATTTATGGTTCCAGTGAGCTGGAAAAGGATGATCCTTTTAATCCAGGTATAGCGCTAAATAAACAAAATGCTAGTAAAGAAACGTTCCTTATTGGTGCGGGAGGTTCGACAGATTTAATTAATGCAGTTGAACTTGCAGCGCAATACGACAATTTAAAAGGAAAGAAATTTACATTTATTATTTCTCCACAATGGTTTACGAATCATGGATTAACAAATCAAAACTTTGATGCTCGTATGTCACAAAGTCAAATCAATCAGATGTTTAATCAAAAAGATATGCCAGCTAATTTGAAGAAACGGTATGCACAAAGATTGTTACAGTTTCCGCATGCACACAATAAGTCATACCTTAGAGAACAAGCAAAACGCCCTGATGATGTCTCTGGAAACTACATTTCTTCATTTAAAGAAAATCAATTAACTAAGATTGAAGCTATTAAATCATTATTCTCATTCACTAAGCCACCTTTAGCAGAAGTAAAACCGGCAACAAGAGAAGATGCTTCATGGGATGAAATGAAACATAAAGCTGTCGATATAGGCAAAGCAAATACTCAATCTAATAAATATGATATAAGAGATCCATATTGGAAATTGATAAAACAAAACAAGCGTAAAATCAAAAGGGATTATGAGTTCAACATTAACTCACCTGAGTTCCAAGATTTAAAACTATTAGTGCAAACGCTACATGCTGCTGGAGCTGATGTACAATATGTTAGTATACCTTCAAATGGAAGATGGTATGATCATATAGGTATCAAAAAAGATAGACGTGAAGCTGTATATAAAAAGATTCATTCAACAGTAGTTGATAATGGTGGAAAAATTTATGATTTGACAAACAAGGACTATGAAAAGTACGTAATTAGTGATGCTGTTCATATTGGATGGAAAGGTTGGGTTTATGTCGACCAGCAAATCGCAAGACATATGGATGGTCATGCACCTAAAAATCATGAAGTCGATTATTCTAAAAATAAACCACCACACAAACATCACAAAGGTCGTCAAGATGATCAACATCAAGGCAACAAATAATATTATTAACCGAAATAAAATTAGGTGAACTAGGTACAGAATTCGTTGTTCATCCCGTGTAACGAGATTTGTAAGGGAAACACCTCGATGTAAAGTATTATTCATTTCTATCTTTGATAGCCAGTATATAAAATGCTTAGGAACAATATTTTGTATCCTAAGCATTTTATTGTTTATATAGCATCATAGGGTTAATATTAGTGCGCTATGATTTCATTTATTCATTTCTATCAAATTAAAAAAACCTAGGACGTTACTATGAGTCCTAGGTTTATAAATATATAGGGATATATTAGAATACTTGTTCTACTTCTATTACACCTGGAACTTCTTCATGAAGCGCACGCTCGATGCCAGCTTTTAAGGTTATTGTAGAACTAGGACATGTTCCGCAAGCGCCGTGTAATTGTAGTTTAACTATACCATCTTCAACATCTACAAGCGTACAATCGCCACCATCTCGTAGTAAAAATGGACGCAAACGTTCTATAACTTCTGCTACTTGATCAAACATTGTTGGATTCTCAGTAGGCATGTGACATGTCTCCTTTCAGAGCAATTATTTCATAATCATTATTATTACATTATAATAGATAAAGTAGTAAAAATCTATAAAACAAGATAGGGGATTTTAATGACTAAAATTAGTGTTGTCGTATATGGAGCAGAAGTCGTTTGTGCGAGTTGTGTAAATGCACCTACTTCTATAGATACTTATCAATGGCTTCAAGCATTACTTTTAAGAAAGTTTCCTCAACATCATTTTGAATTTACATATATTGACATACGAAATGATACTGAAAATTTAACTGATCATGATATGCAATTTATAGAAAGAATTAATGAAGATGAGTTGTTTTACCCATTAGTTACGATGAATGATGAATATGTAGCAGATGGTTACATACAATATAAACAAATAACCCGTTTTATTGAATCATATTTTACCACGTAAGATTAAAAGAAGGGGGACAATACTCATACTAACCATGTGCCTCAATTGACATTGTCTGTGTTATTTTCCGTTGAAATTCTTCATTTTCGGGCTACATCTTTTATTGAGAAGAATAACTTTTCAATTCTGTCATTGTTTGTGATTAATAATAAAGAACCTAGGAAAATGTAAGTGTCCTAGGTTCTTTATTTATTAACCATTATGATATTTATAGCGCCACAGAACACCTGATTTTAAAATAGAAGCCAGTCGTCCGGTAACTGTTCGATCCATGATATAAGCAAAACCTTGTTTGTCACCTAAAGAGCCTAAAAAGCCTTGTACTTTAATTTCAGGCATTTTATCTGGAAGTGGTTCGTTATTCCATTGCTTCTTCAACACCTCAGCAATCTGTTCACCCTGTAGTTCTGCTAGTTGAGCGCTGGGTGCATGTGGTAAATTAGCACAGTCACCTACGACATAGACATTTCTATAGGTTGGGACTTGATGGTACTGATTAATAATCACGCGTCCAGTGGTACTCATATCGATAGGAAGATTACGCACAATTTCAACAGGTTGTATGCCTGCTGTCCAAACGACTAAATCAATATTCTCTGGTTTACCATTATTATAAATTTTTCCAGGTTCAACTTTGTCGATGACTGAATTGGGTACTACAGTAACATTGTGTTTAGAAAACCAATTGGATATGTATTTACTTAGTTTCTCAGGAAAATTCCTTAAAATTCGAGGCCCTCTATCATATAATAAAATTTCCAAGTCTGATCGACTTTCACGTAGTTCGCTCGCTAATTCAATGCCACTTAAACCTGCCCCAACGATACCTACACGCGCCCCTTTAGGTAATTCGCTAATTCTATGGTACGTATCACGCGATTTAGATAATGTTTGAATGCTATGAGTATATGCTTCAGCACCAGGGACATTATGATATTTATCCTCACACCCTAGACCAATGATAAGTTCGTCATAATCTATTTTTGAATTTCCAACTGTTATCATTTGTTCGTCCAAATCTATATCATTGATTTCCCCATAAACCGTATTAATTTTACTGCTATCTGGAAATTGGATTCGCACCTCTTTGTCAGATTTAGTTCCTGCTGCAAGTGCATAAAATTCTGGTTTTAAACCGTGGAATGGCATGCGGTCGATTAAAGTTAAGTGATATCCCTCAGGAATTGAATGAGGTAAAATGCGCGACATAATTCGCATATTACCATAGCCCCCGCCTAGTAATACTAAGTTTTTCATTGATTTATACCCCTTTGTTAAAATTGTTTTATTGAAACCCTTTTCAAAAATTACTAGAATACTCTAAATGAAGATGATTCCTAGTCCCTGATAGTTATAATAAAATACTTGTATGCATGACTATTATATCTATTTTTCAAATTGACTACAAACAAATGTAGAATGCAATTTAATTATTATAAAATTTAAAAAGATAAACAAAATTAAAATCGTCATACCGACTGATAGTCAGGACATTGAATACTTTGTTATAATGTTTAAACTAATAAAGATAAGAAGGTGACTTATGTTTCCATTAGTGGAGTTCTGTATTTCAAATATGGCCAAAGGCAGTGATGTTGTATTTGAAAAATTAGAAAATGATCCTAATATAGATGTCCTTGAATACGGTTGTCTACAAAATTGTGGTCTATGCGCAAGTAGCTTGTATGCCCTTGTAGATGGTGATATTGTTGAAGGTAACACACCAGACGATTTATTAAAAAACATATATCAACATATCGAAGATAATGATATAACGAATTTGCTATAGAGATTAAAAAATTATGGGAGGTTTTTTATATGCCAACAGTCATTTTAACTGAAGCGGCAGCATTTGAAGTTAAAGACATGTTAAAAAATAACGACATGTCTGATGGTTATTTAAAAATTAAAGTAAATGGTGGAGGATGCACAGGATTAACCTATGGTATGTCAGCCGAAGCAGAACCTGGTGAAAATGATGAAATTCTCGAATATTATGGTTTGAAAGTTCTAGTAGACCAAAATGATGCTCCAGTATTAAATGGAACAACAATTGATTTTAAACAGTCACTTATGGGTGGAGGATTTCAAATAGACAATCCTAATGCTATTGCCTCATGTGGTTGTGGAAGTTCATTTAAAACAGCTAAAGTCGCTGGAAATCCAGAGCAATGTTAACTTCATATTGCCATCCGAAATTAAATTAAACTTTTCACAAACTATCCCTATTGTAGCTTGAAAATATAGGGTAAAAGCTATAAAATTAAAACTAGATTAAAAGTGTCTTTTATGTGAACAACTGAAGAGCAAAACCCAAAAAAGACTTGAAAATTTTAAATGTTGACTAAGACTATAAAGAAAGAGACAATTTGGCTTGTCATATGTTTATAGCCTTTATCTACATTGTTGGTTGGTTAAAATATTATGAAAGCTTAGGTGAATTAGAGATGGCTCAAGATCGTAAGAAAGTGCTCGTATTAGGTGCAGGTTATGCTGGTTTACAAACTGTAACTAAATTGCAAAAGGAACTTTCTGCTGATGCAGCGGAAATTACTTTAATTAATAAGAATGAATATCATTATGAATCAACTTGGTTGCATGAAGCTTCTGCCGGTACGATTAATTATGAAGATTTATTGTATCCTGTTGAGAAAACTGTCAACAAAGATAAAGTGAATTTTGTTGTTGCTGAGGTAACAAAAATTGATCGTAATGCTAAACGCGTAGAAACTGATAAGGGTGTTTATGACTTTGATATCTTAGTTGTTGCACTAGGTTTTGTTAGCGAAACATTTGGCATTGATGGTATGAAAGAACATGCTTTCCAAATTGAGAACGTTTTAACTTCTCGTAAGTTGTCTCGTCACATTGAAGATAAGTTCGCAAATTATGCTGCTTCTAAAGAAAAAGATGATAAAGATTTATCTATTTTAGTTGGGGGAGCTGGATTTACAGGTATTGAATTTCTAGGTGAATTAACTGATAGAATTCCTGAATTATGCAGTAAATATGGTGTTGATCAAAGTAAAGTGAAGTTAACATGTGTTGAAGCAGCACCTAAAATGTTACCGATGTTCTCAGACGACTTAGTTAGTTATGCAGTAAAATATTTAGAAGACCGTGGAGTAGAATTCAAAATTGCAACACCTATTGTCGCTTGTAATGAAAAAGGTTTCGTTGTTGAAGTCAATGGAGAAAAACAACAGTTAGAAGCTGGAACTTCTGTATGGACTGCTGGAGTGCGTGGAAGTCATTTAATGGAAGAATCATTTGAAGGTGTTAAACGTGGACGCATTATCAATAAACAAGATTTAACAATTGAAGGTCATAATGACATCTTCGTTATAGGAGATTGTTCAGCGTTTATTCCAGCTGGTGAAGAGCGTCCATTACCAACAACAGCTCAAATTGCTATGCAACAAGGTGAGCATACTGCTAGCAACATTAAACGTTTATTAAATGGTGAATCAACACAAGATTTCCAATATGTTAACCGTGGAACTGTATGTTCATTAGGTACTAATGATGGTGTTGGAATTGTATATGGTAGAGATATCGCTGGTAAAAAAGCAGCATTCTTGAAGAAAGTTATTGATACTCGTGCGATTTACAAACTTGGTGGCATAGGATTAGCCTTTAAAAAAGGGAAATTTTAATCAAGTAATAGACATTAAAAATACAATAAAAAGGTACGAGACATAATTTATTGTCTCCCTTAGCAAAGATGACTAGAGTTAAAATATGTAAACAACTCAAATTAATTTTGTCATCGATTGTTTATATTTTAATTATACCTGGGACAAAATGATTGTCTCAGGTTATTTTTTATCAAAAAAATATGATGAAGAAGAATTTCACACTTAATTAAACAAAAATGCTTTTTATTTAGAGTTAGAGTAAAAAGTGGTTTTGTTTAATATTGTGGTGTTCATAACTTATAATTATTGTTATACATAATGAGGAACGGAGGATCTATATGCAATTTTTTATTAATCAAGATACGCCAACATCAATTGAAACGATTGTGGTGGGTGTGCCAGATCACCTCAACCAATTAGGTGAGATAAAATATCATAAGACGTTAATTAAAGAGCGATTAGAAACATTAAAACAATATCATGTCATCAATAGCTCAATCGGCAAAATATCATCAACGCTTATTTATATTGATGAAAAGCCCAAAAGATTATTAACTGTAGGACTAGGAAACTTAAAAATTTTATCATATCAACGTTTATTAAAAGTTTGGGGTCAGTTGTTTCAATATTTAAAAGACGTTCATGTAACGGATTGTGAATTATTGTTAGATACTTTCAAATCTAAATATGGTAACATTATTGAAATTTGTCAAACTTTAGGTTTACAAAGTGCACAATCTATCTTTGAATTTGACCATTATAAATCGGATAAAAAGCCTCCATACCAAGGTAGAGTCTATATACAAACGACAGAACATAATATAGAAACGAAGATTAACGAAGGCCAACAATTGGGTGAATCTATAAACTATGCTCGTGAACTAAGTCAAATGCCTCCGAATATTTTAACACCCCAATATTTTGCCGAAGAAATAAAAAAGCATTTCGAAGGGAGTTCCGTTAGTATAGATATCAAAGATCACCGACAAATTATAGATGAAGGATTTGGATTAATACATGCAGTAGGTAAAGGTTCTAATCATGGTCCGAGATTAATTACGTTATCATATTATGGTGCAGAAGCTGATGAACCACCTATTTCATTAGTGGGTAAGGGCATTACATATGATTCCGGTGGATATAGTATTAAGTCTAAGATAGGTATGCAAACTATGAAATATGATATGTGCGGTGCGGCCAATGTTATTGGTATGGTTGATGCGATCTCTAAGCAAAAGCTACCTGTAAATATTGTAGGAGTGATCGCTTCAGCTGAAAATATGATTGGTGAATCTTCGATGAAACCAGATGATGTATTTACTGCGCTTAATGGTGAAACGGTAGAAATGTTGAATAGTGATGCTGAAGGTAGAATGGTTTTAGGTGACGCAGTATTCTATGCAACACAATTTAAACCACAACTAATTCTTGATTTTGCTACATTAACGGGTGCAGCGATTGTAGCTTTAGGTGATGACAAGGCGGCTGCTTTCCAATCTCATGCTGAAAATGAACTTAAAAACTTATTAACAGTTGCACGTCATGTAGACGAAAAAGTATTCGAATTACCTATTACAGAGACTGAAAGACATTTAATTAAACAATCAGATGTCGCAGATTTAGTCAATCATACGAACGGTCAAGGAAAAGCATTGTTTGCAGCAGCATTTATTTCGCATTTTAGTGGTGACATCCCACACATTCACTTTGATATCGCAGGCCCTGCAACAATTAAAAGTGCTACATATAAAGGTCCAAAGGGTCCGACAGGTTACATGATACCTACAGTTGTAGAGTGGTTACAACAAAAATATAAATAAAGTTATATAGACTCAACTTATTACATTTTTAGGTGTTATATTTCAGTTATTGAAAATAATCAACTAAATATAACTAAATGTATATAATCGTTGAGTCTTTTTTAACATTGACATTAAATATATGTCTTGCTAGTATGTATTTTATAAATACTTTAGTTCGATAGAGTGATAAAGGGTGAGGCGGAATGATAAATGCTGTTGTAATCGCAGTCATATTAATGATCATACTCTGTTTATGTCGATTAAATGTGGTCATTAGCTTATTTATTAGTGCACTTGTCGGTGGATTAATATCAGGTATGAATTTAGAAAAAGTAATTAATGTTTTTGGAAAAAATATAGTAGATGGCGCAGAAGTCGCATTAAGTTATGCGTTACTCGGTGGTTTTGCTGCTTTGATTTCCTATAGTGGTATAACTGATTATCTTGTCGGTAAAATTATTGCAAGTATTCATGCTGAGAATAGTAGACTTTCCCGAGTTAAGGTTAAAATAATTATTATCATTGCATTGTTAACAATGAGTATCATGAGTCAAAACTTAATTCCTGTACATATTGCCTTTATTCCAATTGTAATACCTCCGCTTGTGAGTTTGTTTAACGATTTAAGAATTGATCGCAGACTTATTGCTTTAGTAATAGGATTTGGTTTGTGTTTTCCTTACGTGCTCTTACCTTATGGTTTCGGTCAAATTTTCCATCAAATCATTCAAAGTGGTTTTCAAAAAGCAAACCATCCAATTGAGATGAACATGATATGGAAGGCGATGTTAATACCTTCAATGGGATATGTTGTGGGTCTCATACTTGGATTTATTGTTTATAGAAAGCCACGCGTTTATGAACAACGTAATGTAAATGATCGAGAAACAATTTCGGAACTCAAACCTTATGTGCTAATTGTTACTGTCATTGCCATACTAGCTACGTTTTTAGTACAGACATTTACAGATTCTATGATTTTTGGTGCGTTAGCTGGGGTACTTGTTTTCTTTGTTTCAAGAGCTTATCATTGGTATGAACTCGATGAACAATTTGTAGATGGAGTCAAATTAATGGCTTATATTGGTGTAGTGATACTAACAGCTAACGGGTTTGCTGGCGTGATGAATGCAACAGGTGATATAGATAGCTTAGTCAAGAGTTTAACAGGATTAACTGGAGATCATAAATTGATTAGTATTATCGTCATGTACCTCATTGGACTTATTGTAACATTAGGTATTGGTTCCTCTTTTGCAACAATACCTATTATTGCTTCATTATTTATACCTTTTGGAGCATCAATTGGTTTAGACACAATGGCTCTTATTGCTTTAATTGGTACAGCAAGTGCTTTAGGTGATTCAGGTTCTCCAGCAAGTGATTCTACACTTGGACCGACAGCCGGTTTGAATATGGATGGACAACATGATCATATTCGTGATACATGTATCCCGAATTTCTTATTTTATAATGTTCCCCTTATGGTTTTTGGTACGATAGCAGCTATGGTACTATAACTACTGAAATGAGGTGTGAACTATGACCAATCTTTTAGAAACATTTGAAATGAAGATTGAACAAAAAGAAGATGGTAAAGTAGTAGTGTCTATGCCTGTGACAGATAAAGTAAAGCAACCCTTTGGCTATTTACATGGTGGTGCGAGTTTAGCTTTAGGTGAAACAGCATGTTCGATAGGTGCTGCTCATTTGATTGATACGCAGCAATTCATTCCACTAGGTTTAGAAATGAATGCAAATCATATTCGCTCAACTCGACAAGGACATGTGAGAGCGTTTGCTTCTTTAATACATCAAGGAAAAACAACACAAGTTTGGAATATTGATATCAAAGATGACCATGACCAATTAATCAGTGTCATGCGTGGTACGATTGCTATTAAACCTATTCAATAATGTAACAGAACACCCCGATTAAATTGTGAATTCTACACAATCTAATCGGGGTGTTTGTTTATGAGATTTTCTTATTTAAACGTTTATATGCTTTACTTATGCGTTCAGCGCTTTCTTTACCGCCCATTATATTTCTTGCAAAAGGACCTAGTTCTAAATCTGCAAGTCCACCAGCTACGAATAATTGATTTAACCATTCTAGTTCGTTTGACAAAGAAGGATAACCTGAATGATTGAGTGGTGCTTGTTCGTTTTGAATAAGGTTTTTAATGAGTGGTTGTGTTAATAATTGATTATAAAATCCGGTAGCTAACAAAATATGCTTATATTCAAAATATTTTCCAGCAGCGATAATATAGGATTCTGTTACATCATCAATTTGACTCATATGTATGACGAGTCGACCACTTTGCACATATTTCTTTAACCTTAAAAATAATTCCATAGGCATTGAACCGCTATGACGCTCGTCTTCAATTAACTTCATTCTTGCATCTGAAGAGGATATAGATGCAAGATGGTTCATTTTCTTTGGTCCTAACCAACCAGGATCAGCATCAAAATCGTGTATCTCAATATCTTTATTCATCCATAAATGAACAAGTTGGTGATTGTGTTCATTTAATAATTTTAAAGTGAGGTGGGCAGCAGATATACCTGAACCAACAACATGTTGAGTATCTTTATCTAAAGAGGCATGATAATTATCAGCAAATATGTGTTTTACATTCGCTTTATTTCTGAAAATTTCAGGTATGAATGGCGTTTGCGTATAACCATTTGCTATCACAACACAATCGGTAACCATTTTATCGCCAGTTGATAGTTTTATACACCATTTACCTCTTGATTTATTAATAGCTTCGACTTTACCTTGTATATGACAATCATTAAGTTTAAATTGATGTATCAAATCATGAACATGATGCATAAACATATCTCTTTGAGGACGTTTATACGGGCCGTAATAAGCTGAAGTATACTGATGATATCTAGCATATTGTTTGAGATGAAAAGGTTTAGGATGAATATGATGAACGAAAGGCGATCTTAAGTATGGCATACTAATACGTTGTGTATAAATATTAAAACGCTCACATAATGAGGAGTAAGGATCTATGATAGTAAGCTCCTCATTTTTTAGTCCTTCATTTTTTAATTTAAGTGCAATGGTGGTTCCTTGTAAGCCACCACCAATAATTGTCCAATGCATTGAATCGCCCCTCCACTTTCAAAACGTAATTATTACGATTTAAATCATACCACAATTTGCAAAGAGTTACAAAGTGTCATTTTTATTTAAAGAGGAGCAAAACAATTTTAATGTAAAATTACATATGAATACAAAGTATTTTGGCGAGACTCTTGAGGGAACAGGACAAGCTGAAGACTACAGGCTGAAGCTGTCCCCTAAGAAAAGGAGCCAACAATACGAAGTATTGTAAATAAAAAAGCCAGTAAATGAATTTATGAAAACTCATTTACTGGCTATTTTGCTAGGAATTATGTCCCAGGTATTAATCATATTATCGATTTAAAAAAATTAATAAATATTGAATTTGATTTTGGTATAAAACTCTTAAAAGTATGAATTATAGCTTTGTATGCTTCATATCCTCTTTAATTTCATCAATTTTAGTATCTTTGGTATACGGTGTTTTAATGTTATAGGCAGCTTTCATGATTAAATGACTTGAAAGGGGACCAGTAATAAATACGAAAATAATTCCGATAATTAATTGCATATTTACATATCCTTCAGTGCCAATAAAGTATAAAAATGCTCCAAATAGTAAAAACATCGCACCCAGTGTGGCTGCTTTACCAGCTGCATGTGCTCTTGAGTAAACATCCCTTAATCGAATGAGACCCGTTGCAGCAAAGGCACTGATCAAAGCTCCAAGAAGAACAAATATGATAGAGACACTAGTGACGATCGTTGCTATCATGCTTGATCACCTTACCTTCATCCATAAATTTAGAAAAGACTGCAGTTCCTAGAAAAGCAAGAATACCGACCATTAAAATAACGACGAGCATGTATTTAATATTCAGTAAAATACTAAATAGCGCTATCACGGCCATTAACTGTAAACCAATTGCATCAAGTGCAACGACACGGTCTGCTAGAGAGGGTCCTAAAATAACACGTATTAACATTGCTAACATAGATAAGACGACAATAATTAAGGCTGTAATAATAAATATTTTAAAAGGCATTATTTCTCGCCTACCTTTCTAACGACCTTCTCTAATGAAGATTTGATACTTTGAATCTCTTCTTCCTTTGTACTGAAATCAATTGAGTGGATATAAATCTTTTTACGGTCATCACTAATACCTAAAACGACTGTGCCGGGTGTTAACGTAATCAAATTGGAAAGTAAAACAAGTTGCCAGTCACTTTCTAATTCCGTCTCGTACACAAAGAATCCGGGTTTATTCTCAATTCGTGGTTTGAGAATAATTTTGAGTACACCAAAGTTTGCTTTTATTAACTCAGTTAAAAATGTAATGATAAGCATCACAATTCTATATATTCTCACTAAATAAAACTGACCAGGCAATACACGGTGCAGGAGATAAACTAGAAATAATCCTAGTATAAAACCCAATACAAAGTTATTTAAGGTATAGCTATTTGTTACAAGTAACCATATGACAGAAACAAGTAAATTAATTACAAACTGTATAGCCAAACTATTTACCTCCTAACACACTATGAATATATTGACTTGGATCGACAAACGTTTCAGCACCATCTTTGATGATTGGGAATAATGCGTCTGCAGATAATCCAAAGACTACAGTAATCACTGTAGATGCGACGGCGATAGTTGTTAGATATTTAACATTTACCTTTTTGGATAAAGTATATCCTTCAACTTCACCGAAAAATCCTCTTAAGAAAATACGTATGACTGAATATAACACGATTAAACTTGATAAAAGTACAATGATACCACTTAGATAAAATCCTTTTTCAAAGGTCGCTCGAACAATGTAGAATTTACCATAAAAACCACTAAAAGGTGGTATACCCGCTAAGCTTAGCGATGCAATAAAGAATGTCCAACCTAGAATAGGATATCCTTTAATCAAGCCACCAAAATGACGTAAGTCAGTCGTTTTAGTGATTTTGTACATGACGCCAATGAGTAAGAACAATGAAGCTTTAACTAACATATCATGTAGTGTGTAATATATTGCACCAGTCATGCCTGATTCGTTCATCATAGCAACACCAACTAATATGACACCGACTGCAATCATAATATTATAAAGGATGATTTTCTTCGTATCATAGTAAGCTATTGCACCTACACATCCAAAAATAATTGTAAGTAATGCTAAGAAAAGGATGACATAATGAGAAAAGCTTACTGTGTTATTGAAGAATAAACTTAGAGTTCTCGCAATTGCGTATACACCCACTTTAGTCAATAGTGCGCCAAAGAACGTGATGATTGCTACTGGAGGAGCATAATAAGCACCAGGTAGCCATACGTACATAGGAAAAACGCCTGCTTTAGTGGCAAAGACAAAGATAAATAAAATAAAAACAATATTGACTAAGCCGCTGTCATGCACAGAAAGTTGTGATAATCTTTCACTAATATGAGCGAGATTTAAAGTTCCTACTACTGAATATAAAACTGCAACACCCATGACAAAGAAAGATGATGAAACAACATTGACTAAAATATACTTAATTGTTTCTTGTAATTGTATTTTAGTAGTACCAATAACGAGTAAACAATATGAAGACATTAAAAAGACTTCAAAGAACACAAACAAGTTGAAAATATCTCCTGTTGTAAATGAGCCAATAATACCAATCAACATAAACATGATAGAGAAATAATAATAATGGCGTTCTCTATCTAAACCGATAGAACGATATGAGTATAAAATGACTAAAATGGTAATAATAATACTTGTGATGATGAGTAGAGCGCTAAAAATATCGACTACAAATACAATACTGTATGGGGCTTTCCAAGAGCCCAGTTCAACCTTGATTGGTCCGTCTCGTAGCACATTCTTTAAGTTAATCAATGCAACGACTAATGTTAACAATGTACCGACAAGTGCAACATATCTTTTTATTATTGGGCGCTTTCCAATAAATATGAGTAAAATTGCAGTTAGGATAGGTATGACTAAAGTTAAAACAAGCAAGTTACTCTCTATCATCTTCTGGCGCTCCTTTCATTAGCTCAACGTTATCTGTGCCTAGTTCTTTATATGTTCTAAATGCAAGAACTAGGAAGAAGGCTGTTGTAGCAAAGGCGATAACGATAGCTGTTAAAATCAATGCTTGAGGGATAGGGTCAACATAGCTTGATGTTCCTTTTTCAAATATTGGAACAGTTCCGTGTTTTAAACCTCCCATAGTAATTAAAAATAAATTTGCGGCATGAGTTAGTAGTGTAGTCCCCATAATGATACGTATCAAACTTTTAGACAAAACGAGATAGACACTTATAGATGTGAGAATACCACTAACAAAGATCATGATAATTTCCACTATTCGTTCTCTCCAATCGAAATAATTATAGTCATAATAGTTCCTACAACTGCACATAAAACACCAAAATCAAAAAACATCGCTGTCGTCATGTGCATAGGTTCAAGTAAAGGCAAAGGGATGTCAAAAGTGACATGTGTAAAAAAGTTTTTAGACATGAACCAACTTGTTAATGGTGTACCCACGCAAAATAATAAACCAATACCAATTAAGATTTTAAAATCTAAAGGAAAAATCTTTCTCATAGTTTTTACATCATATGCAATTGTAATAACTAATAATGCACTAGCGAAAAGCAAACCACCAACGAAACCGCCACCTGGTGTATAATGTCCGGCTAAAAATAGTGAAAAGCCGAACACAATGACCATGAAGAAAATAATCACGGCAGCGTATTGAAACATAAGGTTATTTTGTTGTCTATTCATGGTCATTCACCTCACTTGATTGATTTTTTTGTTTTAATCGTAATTTAATCATTGTATATACGCCTAAACCTGCAATACCTAGTACAGATGACTCGAATAAAGTATCCATACCACGGAAATCTACGAGAATGACATTTACCATATTTTTACCATGTGCTAAATCAAAAACATGTTCTTGGTAGAATTTAGTAATAGATTCAAAGTGTCTATTACCATAGCCAATTAATCCTAAAATAATCACTGATAATCCTACTCCAATTGAAATTACAGCATTTGTCAGTTTAAAAGTAGGTTTTTCATTGTAGCGATTTAAATTAGGTAGGTGATAAAAGCATAGTAAGAATAATGCTGTAGAAATAGATTCCACTACAAATTGTGTTAATGCTAAGTCGGGCGCTTTAAAGAAAATAAATAATACTGATATAGCGTAACCCACAGCGCTTAACATGATAATGCTAAACAAACGTGATTTTGCAAATATAATGAAAGTTGAAGCAATCAGTAAAAACAATACTGTTGCACCTTCAAATACGCGTAAATGACTCACGTTTTTAAAGTCAATACTGAAGGGTACACTGATGACTGTAACAAAAGTTAAAGCAATGAGAATACCTAAGATAATCACCAAATTATTTCTAGAAAAACCTGTAACATAACTATTTGTTATATTTTCGGAATATCCTGGAATACGTCGGCCTGAAGTGTCATACCAATGATTCAACGTTAACTGATATGGATGTGCTTGTAATAAACGAATCCAATAACTAAATGAAATTAGCAATAAAATACCTATAATATAAATACCTATTGTTGATAAGAATGCTGGAGTTATACCATGGAATAAATGGAACTCAGCAGTTATATTTGACGTTTGACTAACTGCTTCAGATGCCGGCTCTATAATAGATTGCGTTAATATACTTGGGAATAAACCGAATACTATAACTAGTGATGTTAAAATGATAGGTGAAATAAGCATTAACATTGAAGATTCATGTGCTTGTTTTGGCAGTGCTTCAGGTTTATAAGAACCAAAGAATATATGCAATATAAATTTAATTGAATATACAAATGTGAAAATACTACCGATAATGGCAATAATTGGTAAAAGTATACCTAAAGTATTTAAACTCATTAAATTTAAATGTGTAACATTAATCATCGACTCTAAGAATTTCTCTTTTGATAGAAAGCCATTAAAAGGCGGTACACCAGCCATGCTTAATGTTGTAATAACTGTAAGCGTGAATGAGATAGGCATGATTGTAAGTAAACCGCCCAACTTTTTAACATCACGTGTACCAGTTGAATGATCAATACCACCTGTAATCATAAATAGTGCACCTTTAAATGTGGCATGATTAATTAAATGAAATATGGCAGCAACAAATCCAGCAACATAAAGTTGACTATTAGCGCCTTGATAATGATAACTTACAGCACCAATACCAAGCATAGACATAATCATCCCTAGTTGAGACACAGTTGAGAAAGCTAAAATACCTTTTAAATCTTGTTGTTTTGTTGCATTAAGTGATGCCCAGAATAGGGTGATTAAACCAACAATTGTAATTGTCCATACCCAACCTTCGGATATTGCAAAAATAGGTGTGATTCTTGCGATTAAATATAGTCCTGCTTTTACCATCGTTGCAGAGTGAAGGTATGCACTTACTGGCGTAGGCGCCTCCATAGCATCTGGCAACCAAATATAAAAAGGTACTTGTGCAGATTTTGTAAATGCACCAATCATAAAAAGTATCATTGCTAAGATAAAGAAAGGACTATTTTGAATGTCACTTGCTTTTGAAATCATAGTCTGAATACTAAAAGTATCGGTAGCTAGGGAAAGTAAAATGATACCACCTAGCATGCTCAAGCCACCTAATACGGTAATGATTAAAGATTTTTGAGCACCATAAATTGAAGCTTTTTTTTCTCTCCAGAAAGAAATTAATAAAAAGCTAGAGAAAGAAGTTAACTCCCAAAATAAATATAAAATAATAAAATTATCAGAGAGTACAACTCCTAACATTGCACCCATAAATAGTAATAAATAACAGTAAAAATTCCCGAGTTGTTCTGATTTGCTTAAATATCCGATAGAATATAAAACCACTAGACTTCCTATGCCAGTGATAAGCAAACTGAATAATAATCCGAGACCATCCACATATAAATTGAAATTCATTCCAATATGTGGCATCCAATTTAAGTTTTTCATTACGTTATTACCTGACATCGTCATTGAAATCAATGATATGAAATATATAAATAAGACAATAGGAACAGGTAATACAAACCATCCTAAGTGTATACGTTTAACGAACCGGTATAGGAATGGAATAATGAGTGCAAATATTAACGGTAATAGTACCGCAATATGTAACAAACTCACTATGTTTTCCTCCTTTAAAATTTATTTACGACACATATTATACATCAATGCGCTTCTTCTGAAAAACTATGTAACTCCTTGAAGCTTTTGATTTAAAGACTCTTTTAAATAGGAAGAAACTCGTCAAAATTTATTCAAAAATTTTAACTATATGAATAATTATTTCGCTTTATTACTAAAGTTTTAATGTTGATTAGTCGAAGTGTCTTTTATATTGAATAGCGTAATCTTCTTTTAAACGATTTAAATTATTTAAAGACAATCGTGAATAATCTGTCTCCTCTTTTTTTAATTGATTCTCAAGATGTGTAATAGCATGTTGAAGTGAGTCTTCATAAGGTATGGCCTCGACATTAAACTCACGAAGTTGAGAAGGTGTTGCGTAACGTTTCTCAAAATGGCTTAAAGCTTTACGTTCATGAAAAAAGACACCTTCTGTCTCATTGGGATGGTGTAAATCACCTTGTTTGGGATGTTTGATTACTTGTTCAACTTGTACGAGTATTTGATTTCCAGTTTCCTCTTTGATACTTACACCATAAACGCCTGTCTTGTGAGAAAATCGATATAACATCCTATATTACTTCCTTTCATATATGTTAATATATGTTTATATCATAACACGAATGGAGAATTGAAATGACGAACTATCCGCAGTTAAATAAAGAGATTCAAGATAACGAAATTAAAGTAGTTATGCATACAAATAAAGGTGACATGACATTTAAATTATTTCCCGATATTGCTCCAAAGACAGTTGAAAACTTTGTGACACATTCAAAAAATGGGTACTACGATGGTGTAACGTTCCACCGTGTTATCAATGATTTTATGGTACAGGGTGGGGACCCAACTGCAACTGGCATGGGTGGAGAAAGTATTTATGGTAGTGCTTTTGAAGATGAATTTTCTCTAGAAGCTTTTAACCTTTATGGTGCATTATCAATGGCTAATGCAGGTCCTAATACAAATGGATCTCAATTCTTTATAGTCCAAATGAAAGAAGTGCCTGAAAATATGTTAAGTCAATTAGCAGATGGTGGATGGCCTCAACCTATTGTAGAAGCATATGGTGAAAAAGGTGGTACACCTTGGTTAGATCAAAAACATACAGTATTTGGTCAACTGATTGAGGGTGAATCAACTTTAGAAGATATTGCAAATACTAAAGTTGGTGCTCAAGACAAGCCTGTTTATGATGTAGTCATTGAATCGATAGATGTACAAGAATAATTTATTCATTAATTGCAACTATAAGTTTTGTTGTATTGTATAAAGTGTATGAAGTCAGCATTTATTTTCAGAGATAAAATCCAATCAATAATTTATAACCTGAGGCAAATTTTGTCTCAGGTATTTTAATATAATGATAATTGATAACTTGATTAGAAAATGATACCAAAGTATTTTTAACTTTTCCTTGATTCTTAGAATAAAATGCTATAGACAATGTAAAAGGGTTTGTTGTAATATTTCACAATTCGGATTCCAATGCTCATTACTCATTAAATCTATTAGAAAAACATATATTTGAATGATAATTTCAATCCATGAGTTTATAGATTCGTTTGCAAAACAATACATTAAGGAACCAGTTTTTAAAATTTAATGAATTTTATTATGGTTATAGTTAGTCGAGATATTTGATTTATGCTATGATATGAGTGTTAAGAAAATCGAAATAAGGGGTTATCAAGTTGAATCATCACTACAAAGTAGGTCAACATATCAAGGTACGTGTGACTGGTATTCAACCGTATGGCGCATTTGTTGAGACCCCTGACCATACTGAAGGGCTTATCCATATCTCAGAAATTATGGATGATTATGTCCATAACTTAAAGAAATTTCTATCTGAAGGACAGGTTGTTAAAGCAAAAATATTATCAATTGATGATGAAGGTAAATTAAATTTGTCCTTAAAAGATAATGATTACTTTAAAAATTATGAGCGTAAAAAAGAAAAACAGTCTGTCTTAGATGAAATTAGAGAAACAGAAAAGTATGGGTTTCAAACACTTAAAGAACGCTTACCGGTCTGGATCAAACAGTCAAAACGTGCAATTCACAATGACTAAACGACTGTCAATTCGTGCCAACATGTGATGTTACGATATATGTAATCAATCACATGATAACGACAATCTTTAAACAACAATGTGTTGTTAGGATTGTCGTTTTTTATTAATTAAATTTAACAATTATTTTGGATAAACGATGATTTCAATAAGGGGAAATAAAAGAATTTTAGACAATTATTATTTATTTGTTGAATGTAATTAACTATTCTTAACATTTTTATAATTGGGGAATAAATAATTTGTAAGCAAATAATTAGAATAGTATGTAACTAGCATGCTATAGTCATAACATCATTAAGCAAGGAGAGTATTAAAAATATGAATAATAAATATGAACCTTTATTTAAATCTTTAACACTACCTAATGGTGTTGAGGTAAGAAATCGTTTTGTTTTAGCTCCTCTTACACATACTTCATCAAATGATGATGGAACAATTTCGGATATAGAATTACCTTACATTGAGAAACGTTCCAAAGATGTAGGGATTGCAATTAATGCCGCAAGTAATGTCAATGATGTAGGTAAAGCATTTCCTGGTCAACCTTCTGTTGCACATGACTCAGATATCGAAGGGTTAAAAGAACTTGCTCAAGTTATGAAGAAAAATGGTGCGAAAGCAATAGTCCAAATTCATCATGGAGGTGCTCAAGCTTTACCAGAGTTAACACCTGATGGAGATGTTGTTGCACCAAGTGCTATTTCTCTTAAAAGTTTTGGTCAGCAAGAAGAACATGATGCTCGTGAGATGACTGCTGAAGAAATTGAACAAACTATTAGAGACTTTGGTGAAGCAACTAGAAGAGCAATTGAAGCAGGTTTTGATGGCGTTGAAATTCATGGCGCAAACCATTATCTTATTCACCAATTTGTTTCTCCTTACTATAATAGAAGAAATGATGTTTGGGCTGATAACTATAAATTCCCTGTTGCTGTTATAGATGAAGTTGTTAAAGCTAAAAAAGCTCATGCAAATGATGATTTTATTATTGGTTATAGATTGTCACCTGAAGAAGCGGAATCACCAGGTATTTCAATGGAGATAACTGAAGAATTAATTCACCAAATCGCAAATAAACCACTTGATTATATTCATGTGTCATTAATGGATGTTAACTCAGTGACGCGAGAAGGTAAATATAAAGGTGAAAATCGCTTGAAACTTATTCATCAATGGATAAATGGACGTATGCCACTTATTGGTATAGGTTCTGTCTTTACAGCTGAAGATGCACTAAATGCTGTTGAGAACATTGGAGTTGAATTTGTTGCGTTAGGTCGTGAAATTCTACTTGATTATGATTTTGTTGCTAAAATTAAAGAAGGACGAGAAGATGAAATTATAAATGCTTTTGATCCTAATCGTGAAGACCAACATTATCTAACACCAAATCTTTGGGAACAGTTTAATCAAGGATTCTACCCGTTACCTCGAAAAGACAAATAATTGAATGGTATATCTGAATGTATCTATTCCCCCTAATGTTAAACCAACATTAGGGGTTTTTATTATAGAGCATTTTATGATTTTTACTTTATTGAAATTAATGTTTATTAACGATATAACTTGTCAATGATAGAGTCGTTATGTCATTATAAATGTAAGGGCTTACATATATGTTTTGCATCAAGATTTAGTCTGTTTCATACAATTCAATTTGTCGATTATGACGATATTGATTCATTTTATTGTTATATTAAAAAATAAGTTTGAGAGTCGATAGAAATCAGTTATGATATTGTTAATAAGTTTTTATTCGAAAACAAAGGGGAGATTTTATGACTCAATCTGAAAAAATTATTAACTTAACAAATCACTATGGGGCGCATAACTACGTTCCACTTCCAATTGTTATTTCTGAAGCAGAGGGTGTATGGGTGAAAGATCCGGAAGGTAACACGTATATGGATATGCTTTCGGCCTACTCGGCAGTGAATCAAGGTCATCGACACCCAAGAATTATTCAAGCATTGAAAGATCAAGCAGATAAAGTCACGTTAGTATCACGCGCTTTTCATAGTGATAATTTAGGTCAATGGTATGAGAAAATATGTAAACTCGCAGGTAAAGATAAAGCATTGCCTATGAATACAGGAGCCGAGGCGGTTGAAACAGCTTTAAAAGCTGCTCGTCGTTGGGCTTATGATGTTAAGGGTATTGAGCCGAACAAAGCTGAAATTATCGCCTTTAATGGTAATTTCCATGGACGTACGATGGCACCAGTATCGTTGTCTTCAGAAGCTGAGTATCAACGAGGCTATGGTCCATTGTTAGATGGCTTTCGAAAAGTTGAGTTTGGTGACGTTAATCAATTAAAAGCAGCAATTAATAAAAATACAGCAGCAATTTTAGTAGAACCTATACAGGGAGAAGCAGGGATTAACGTACCACCAGAAGGATATTTGAAAACAATTAGAGAATTATGTGATGAACATCAAATTTTATTTATTGCTGATGAAATTCAAGCAGGATTAGGACGTTCAGGAAAATTATTTGCAACGGATTGGGATCATGTAAAACCGGATGTTTATATTTTAGGAAAAGCGTTAGGTGGAGGTGTATTTCCTATCTCGGTAGTTCTTGCAGATAATGAGGTATTAGATGTATTTACTCCTGGCTCACATGGTTCTACATTTGGTGGAAATCCACTAGCGTGTGCAGTTTCTATTGCAGCTATAGATGTCATTATTGACGAGGATTTACCTGGTCGTTCATTAGAATTAGGAGAATATTTTAAGTCTGAATTGAAAAAAATTGAGCATCCATCTATTAAAGAAGTTAGGGGACGAGGATTATTTATCGGTATTGAATTACATGAAAGTGCCAGACCATATTGTGAAGCTTTGAAAGAACAAGGATTATTATGTAAAGAAACTCACGACACCGTTATTAGATTTGCACCTCCATTAGTGATAACGAAAGAAGAGTTAGACATGGCTTTAGAGAAGATTAAGAGTGTATTTGCATAGGTTCAAATAGTTGTAACAATTAATTTAGAAAATCTTTAAAATGCTTTCAATTGTGTTACAATTACGAATGAAAGCGAAATCATTTAGTAAAAAGAGGCGAATAGGATCATGACTGAGAATAATAATTTAGTAACTTCCACTCAAGAGATTATTAAAGAAGCATTACACAAATTGGGCTTTGATGATGGTATGTATGACCTTATAAAAGAACCAATTAGATTTTTACAAGTGCGCATTCCAGTACGAATGGACGATGGGACAGTTAAAACATTTACTGGATACCGTGCACAACATAATGATGCAGTTGGCCCTACTAAAGGTGGCGTTCGTTTCCATCCAGAAGTTGATGAAGAAGAAGTGAAGGCATTATCAATGTGGATGACTTTAAAATGTGGCATTGTTAATTTACCTTATGGTGGGGGTAAAGGCGGTATTGTTTGTGATCCGCGTCAAATGAGTATACACGAAGTTGAGCGTTTATCTCGAGGATATGTAAGGGCTATATCTCAATTTGTTGGCCCTAACAAAGATATTCCAGCACCAGATGTTTTTACAAACTCTCAAATTATGGCTTGGATGATGGATGAGTATAGTGCATTAGATAAATTTAATTCGCCAGGTTTTATAACAGGCAAACCTATTGTATTAGGTGGATCTCAAGGACGTGATCGCTCTACAGCTTTAGGTGTAGTCATTGCAATTGAACAAGCGGCAAAACGTCGTGGCATGGATATTAAAGATGCCAAAATTGTGATTCAAGGTTTCGGCAATGCAGGTAGTTTCTTAGCTAAATTCTTATACGATTTAGGTGCTAAAGTAGTTGGTATAAGTGATGCATATGGAGCCTTACATGACCCTAATGGACTTGATATAGATTATTTATTAGATCGACGTGATAGCTTCGGTACAGTTACAAATCTATTCGAAGATACAATTTCTAACAAAGAATTATTCGAATTGGATTGTGACATCCTTGTTCCTGCTGCAATTTCCAATCAAATCACTGAAGATAATGCGCACGATATTAAAGCAAGCATTGTTGTTGAAGCTGCTAATGGCCCTACGACACCTGAAGCAACACGTATTTTAACAGAAAGAGATATATTACTAGTGCCGGATGTACTTGCAAGTGCAGGGGGTGTGACTGTATCTTATTTCGAGTGGGTACAAAATAATCAAGGTTATTATTGGACTGAAGAAGAAGTCAATGACAAACTACGTGAAAAGTTAGTAACAGCATTTGATACGATTTATGAATTGTCACAAAATAGAAAAATTGATATGAGATTAGCAGCATATATAGTAGGTATTAAACGTACTGCTGAAGCGGCAAGATATAGAGGTTGGGCATAAGAAAAATATTATAAGTATATGATGAAAACCCTGAGACATCAGATGATAGTCCCAGGGTTTTTATCATGTTTATGCAATTGATAACTTTATTAATAGTAAGTTAATGTTAAAAGTAATGCTTTCTCAAATGTTCTTAAGTAAAATGCGATGATAAAATCAATATGAAGTCAGTTCAACTCAACGCTAATATTTTATTGTTGTGTTTCTGAAACTTTTTTATATCTATCAGCATAATTAGTGAATACACCATCAACACCATATTGATTTAAGTTTCTCATTTGATTTTCATCATCAACTGTATAAGGATGAACTAAAAATCCTAAATTTTTTAAATGTCTTGTGTTCTTAATATTTAAATCTGTGTATTCAGGACCTACTCCAATGGCATAAGATTTAATATTTTTTAAATCTTGATTAGAAGCTTTTTTAAGTTCAAATTTATTCATTAGTCTAATAAGTGGTATATTGGCGTTCATGTGATGTACCTTTTCTAAACTACTCCCTGAAAATGATTGAATCATCACATGTCCATGTTTAAGTGATTTTTGTGTTAACAAGTCATGTTTATCTAATGTATCTAATAATTGCTTTTCCATGCCAGGGTAAACATCTGGCGATTTAGTTTCAATATAATAGTTTGCATTTTTGCCGTAGCGATTTAAAATTTCGTCTAAAGTAGGAACTTTAGCATTTTTATATTTATTTTTGGCATATTCAGGATGCTTTCGATTAAACCAGCTTCCTGCATCAAGTTGTTTTAACTCTTTTAAAGTAAACTGGTCGACACGTCCATGGCCATTAGTCGTACGATTGACCTTTTCGTCGTGCATAGCAACCAAGTGACCATCTTTAGTACGTTGTAAATCGATTTCTATGTAAGATGCTCCTAATTCATTATGACTTTTATCATATGCTTCAAAAGTATGTTCTGGGGCGTAACCACTTGCGCCACGATGTGCAATGGTTGTAAATTTCTCCCCAGTTAAATTTTTAGCCCAATGATTATGGGTATCGTTTGTTTTACCACTTACTGAGTCTGATTCAGCTTGTCGTTTAAATGTTTTAGCTGATGATTGATTCATATTAGATGGAATATTTGTTTGTTGTTGTATAGATTTCTCTGATTGGTTTGGTGCTGAGGAGTGGTTCGATGTTTCAGCTATCGTAGGGGAACTTAAACTAGCTAAACCTAGAGTAACGGAAGATAAAGTTGAAATGATCATTTTCTTAGACTTAAACATAAAAACATCCTTTCAAAAATAGTATGTCTACTTAAACGTACATCAATTTGAAAGGATGAAAGGGAATTTTACATTTTTTTTATATAAACTTTGATAACTTAATACAAAATTAAATTTTTGTAATTTTAGATAGCTATAATTTTTAATAACTATTTTGATCCGTTGTCTTTTAATAATGCTTTTGCGACTTTTAGTTGATGTTTTACAGATTCTTGACCAGTTGAACCATAGCTTTGACGACGCTTAAGACAATTTTCTGGTGTTAAATAATCATATATATCTTCCTCAATATTTTCATGATGTTCTTGATATTCGCTTAAAGGTACGTCTAATAGGTAAATACCTTTATGAATACAATTTAATACGATTTTACCAACGATTTCGTGAGCGGTTCTAAAAGGTATATTTTTACTGACTAAATAGTCTGCTAATTCTGTTGCATTTGAAAAGTCATTTTTTACTGTTTGATTTAAACGATTTGAATTAACTTTCATAGATGCAACCATACCTTCGAAGATTCTAAGAGATCCTTTAAGTGTGTGTACAGCATCAAATAAACCTTCTTTATCTTCTTGCATGTCCTTATTATAAGCTAACGGTAAGCCTTTAAGTGTTACTAACATACTCATCAAGTGTCCTGTAGTACGTCCTACTTTTCCTCTTATTAGTTCTGCCATATCAGGGTTTTTCTTTTGTGGCATAATAGATGAGCCAGTAGAAAACGCGTCTGATAAAGTGATGAATTTTGCTTCATCAGTCGACCAAAAGATGATTTCTTCTGCAAAGCGTGATAGATGCACCATAGTGAGTGAAATATGATGCAATGTTTCAACGATATAGTCACGATCACTGACCGCATCTAAACTATTTTCATACAGATTTGCGAATCCTAGAAGTTCTTGAGTCAGATGTCTATCTATAGGGTGTGTAGTTCCACTTAAAGCTGCAGCACCTAATGGTGAGATATCTATACGTTTAAGACTATCCACGAATCTACCTTTATCTCTTTCTAACATCCAAAAGTAAGTCATAATATGATGTGCGAACGAGATGGGTTGTGCACGTTGTAAATGCGTATATCCAGGCATAATTGTGTCAACATGCTGGTCTGCTAATTGAACAATCGTTTGTTGAAACGACGTTATAAGTTCAATAATGTATTGAACTTGTTCTTTAGTATACAAATGCATATCTGTGGCAACTTGATCATTACGACTACGACCGGTATGCAGTTTTCCACCAGCTTCGCCAATACGTTGAATAAGCTCGTGTTCAATATTAAGATGAATATCTTCGAGAGAAGCTTTAAATTCAAGTTGACCTTCTTCAAAGTCACGTTGAATATTTTTAAGCTCATTAATGATGGATTGAGCTTCATCATCTGTAATAATATGTTGTTTAGCGAGCATAGTTGCATGTGCAATACTACCTTGAACATCTTGTTTAATTAAATTTTTATCAAAATCAATTGACGCATTGAAATCATCAACCCATTCTTCGGGTTGAGTTTCAAATCTGCCACCCCAAGCTTTATTGCTCATTACTATACCCCCCGTGAAGTAATGCATTAACTTGTGTAGGTAAACCATAAATATCAATGAAACCTACTGCTGCCTCTTGATTGAAAGCATCTTCTTTTGTATAAGTAGCTAATTTTTCATCGTATAAAGTGTAAGGAGATTGTCTGCCATTGACAATAGCGTTTCCTTTAAATAATTTAATTCTCACATCGCCTTCAACATATTGTTGAGTACTATCGATAAAGAGTTTTAAACTATCTGTTAATGGTGAGAACCATAAACCATTGTATATTTGTTCTGAAAATTGTTTTTCAATGACAGGCTTAAAGTGCGCTACGTCTTTTGTTAATGTAATCGTTTCTAGTGCTTTGTGTGCTTTTAAAATCACTTCAGCACCTGGTGTTTCATATATCTCTCTAGATTTTATTCCGACCATTCTATTTTCAACATGATCAATTCTACCAATACCGTGTTTACCAGCAAGTTGATTTAAGTAAAGAATAAGATCATCTAATTGATACTCTTTGCCATCAACTTGTACTGGAATACCTTGCTTAAATGTAAGGATAATTTCGTCTGCTTCATCTGGAGTTTCTTCTAAAGGTGTAGTTAAATCAAATGCATCTTCTGGAGGAGCGGCATAAGGATCTTCTAAAATACCACATTCATTAGCTCTACCCCATAAGTTTTGGTCGATTGAGTATGGTGAGTCATGATTGATTGAAACAGGAATATTATGTTTAATTGCATAATCAATTTCCTCTTCTCTGCTCCAAGCCCATTCACGAACAGGTGCAAATGCTTTTAACTTAGGATTTAACGCTTTGATTGCCACTTCGAAACGCACTTGGTCATTCCCTTTACCAGTACATCCGTGTGCTATACCTATTGAATTTGTTTTTTCAGCAATTTCAACCAGTTTTTTTGCGATGAGTGGACGTGATAATGCTGAAACTAGAGGATATGCATTTTCATACATTAAATTTCCTTTAATAGCATAACTTACATAATCATCACTAAATTCTTTAGTTGCATCAATAATATGACATTCGACTGCACCCATGTCTAAAGCTTTTTGATATACAACGTCTAAATCTTTACCTTCGCCTACGTCAAGACAGCAAGCAACTACGTCATATCCTTTATCAATAAGCCATTGAACTGCAACACTTGTATCTAAACCACCTGAATATGCTAAAACGATTTTATCTTTCATATTTACACCTCAAATAATTTTTATGATTATCAATATGCATCTATCATATCAGATTGATAATGAAAATAAAACCACTTTTCTACATAATTATTCATTTTTGAATCTAATTATCTTTGACTTTTTAGTTTTAAACACTGGTATAAGGGCATTCTTGTATATTTTAAAATTTCTGTAAATTGTATATTTGGAGTGGTAGTGCGACTTTTGATATTAAAAATAACTTTTTTTATGAATGAAAAGGTTAAATAAAAAAGCAATTTCCTTTGATAAGTTAGCCTTCAGAATTGAATAGCGCATCTAAACTTAGTAGAATTAGTATAAGTACTTATAACAGGAGGCAATAAGATGACTCACATTCAATTAGACTATGGCAAAACTTTAGAATTTTTTGACAAACATGAACTTGATCAGCAAAAGGATATTGTTAAAACTATCCACCAAACTATTCATAAAGGTACAGGAGCAGGTAATGACTTTTTAGGTTGGTTAGATTTACCTGTTGATTATGATAAAGAAGAATTTTCTAGAATCGTCGAAGCATCTAAACGTATCAAATCAAATTCCGATGTACTTGTTGTTATCGGTATTGGAGGTTCATACTTAGGTGCACGTGCTGCAATTGAGATGCTTACATCTTCATTTAGAACAAATACGGAATACCCTGAAATTGTATTTGTAGGTAATCATTTATCTTCAAGTTATACAAAAGAATTATTAGATTATTTACAAGGAAAAGATTTTTCAGTTAACGTTATTTCAAAATCAGGTACTACGACAGAACCAGCAGTTGCATTTAGATTATTTAAACAATTGGTTGAAGAAAAATATGGAAAAGATGAAGCTAAGAAACGTATTTTTGCAACGACAGATAAATCTAAAGGTGCACTTAAACAATTAGCAGACAATGAGGGTTATGAAACGTTTGTTGTACCTGATGATGTGGGAGGTCGTTATTCTGTTCTTACAGCTGTAGGATTACTACCAATTGCAACTGCAGGTATCAATATCGAATCAATCATGATTGGTGCGGCTAAGGCACGTGAAGAGTTATCTTCTGATGATCTAGATCAAAATATCGCATATCAATATGCAACTATTCGAAATATTCTATATAGCAAAGGTTATACTACTGAAATGTTAATTAATTACGAACCGTCTATGCAGTATTTCAACGAATGGTGGAAACAATTATACGGTGAATCAGAAGGGAAAGATTTCAAAGGTATTTATCCATCAAGTGCGAATTACACAACTGATTTACATTCCTTAGGACAATATGTTCAAGAGGGCCGTCGTTTCTTATTCGAGACAGTGGTTAAGGTCAACCATCCAAAACATGATATCAAAATTGAAGAAGATGCAGATGATTTAGACGGACTGAACTATCTTGCTGGCAAATCAATCGATGAAGTGAATACAAAAGCATTTGAAGGTACATTACTTGCACATACTGATGGTGGCGTTCCAAATATCGTTGTAAATATTCCTCAGTTAGATGAAGAAACATTTGGGTATGTTGTTTATTTCTTTGAATTAGCTTGTGCAATGAGTGGATATCAATTAGGTGTTAATCCATTTAATCAACCTGGAGTTGAAGCCTATAAACAAAACATGTTTGCGCTATTAGGTAAACCAGGCTTTGAAGATAAGAAAAAAGAATTAGAAAATCGTTTATAATTTCAAGTTGAACTTAAAAAATAAGTTTA
>NZ_JBRIKK010000014.1:0-73675 GCF_052976705.1 Staphylococcus sp. MSU001 | reverse complement strand
ATTCCTTTACAAGCAATATTTCTATTGTTGATAGGATATATTTTATATTTGCTACCTCAAACTTTTTATAGAGATAGTATGAATAATTCTAAAATAAGTTGTTTATCCATATAAGATGATTTTAGTTTGTAGTCAGTCTCTGCACAAGCGTTTATGATGTTAAACAAACTTTCTAGTTTATAATGACGGGATTGATTGAGTGCTAGTTTTACTCTATAAGGATGTGCATTTACAGTCTTTGCAATTTGTTGCCCACTATAGCCTTTTTGACTAAGAATTTTACATTGATAATATAATCTATAATTACTAGTAATTAATGCCAGTAATTTTATAGGTTCCTCTTTCATAATAATTAAGTCATTGACTAATTGTATAACTTTATTCTTTTTACCTTTTTGAATGTATTCAGTTAGTAGAAAAACATTTTGCTCTAAACTTCTATTAATAATTAGATCGATATCTTCTTTATTAATTATAGGTCTTTCGCCTATGAATAAAATTAACTTTTCCAATTCTTGAGAAACAATATTATAGTTAACACCAGTTAATTCAATAAATAATTCAAGAGCATCTTGCTTAATATCTTTATAATTATTGTTTAGTGTATTTTTAATCCAATGCTTTAATTCCTTCTCAGACATTTGTTCAATTTTCTTAAGTTGTGCATTTTTCTTTAATGTTTTCGTGAGTTTTTTTCGCTCATCTAGTTTAGACTGATACACTTCAAAAATAATGAGATTTTCACCATCATATTTTTCTAAAAATTTTATAAGCTCGTCAGAATTGTGATTTAAATCTTTAGAAAATTTTTCTCCTGTAAAAACATATGAGTTTTTAACAACAATTGCTTTTTTATCCGAAAAAAAAGGCATAGTAAGTGTCTCTTCAATAATCGGAGTTAGGTCACTCTCGTACAAATTGTATTTTACATAATTAAAGTCATCTATCTCTTGTCCTAGATAATCATTAACAATTTCTTTTGTTTTTTTTTCGACTAATTCTGGTACTTCACCGTAGACAGTGAAGATATGGTTGCTCATACGTACACCTTCCTCTATATATCATACGCATGAATTATATCACTTTACGATATACTTTCTCTAGCTAAACTCTTTTGATTTAAAATATCACGGTAGACTATGTAAACTTCTTCATCTAAATTTATAGTTAATTCCCCGTTGTCTTGAGTATCAAAAACTTTACTACCATAATATTTTAATCTTTGAATAACATCCAAATTAGGTAAATGATACTTATTATTTTTACCACTAGATATAAGACTGATTTTAGGTTCAATATCTTTAATAAATAATTCCGAACTACTTGTCCTACTTCCATGATGACCAACTTTTAGAATATCTATTTTTGGTAAATTATATCTCTTCATAAGAATGTCTTCATTATTAACAGTTGCATCTCCCATCAGTAAAATATTAATATCATTATATTGAATTAATGTAACAATAGAATGTTCATTTTTATCATCACTTAATGGTATAAAACTATTTAAAAAGCTTATCTTACTATTATCAATTTCTATTTTTTTAACTTGGTTTACATCTATGATCTTTATCTCTTTCTCCTTGCATTTTGTCGTAACCTCTTTAAGTAATTCTAATGGGAAACTTTCAATATTTAAAACGAGATTATTCACATTAATATTATTTAAAAAATATATTAATTCACCCATATGATCAGCATGAGGATGTGTAATTACTAAATAATTTATAGTGGTAATACCCTTTTTCTTAATACTGGGTAAAATTTTATATTTGGCAATATTATTATGTTTAAAACTTACATTTTCATTTCTTTTCCCTCCTGTATCAATCAAAACATTTTTATTTGACTTTGTTTTGAATAAAATGCTATCTCCTTGGCCCACATCAAAAAGTGTTAACTCGGCATAATGTGGTCCAATTAAATGTGTAAAAATGATTAAAACAATTAAAAAACTTAGTACGGATGTAACAATCCCTCTATAGACAAGTATGTAAAGAAAAATTAACGTTAGTATAATCAAAATAAGTAAACTATATTGGTTTAATTTAGGAATGTACCACTTAAAATGATTTAAATTTAAAAATAAATGAACTATCCAATCGTGAATTTTAAAAAGTATATTTATATAAGTATTTAATAGGAAGCTATGTTGAAAAATATGAATTAAAATAAAGTAGATAATGACAGAAGGAAATAATATAAAAGAGTAGAATGGAACAAATATAAAATTAGATAGCAAACCTATCCATTGAAATTGATTAAAATGATAGGTATTAATTACAATTGAACCTAATTGAGCCAAAAAGCTAATAATAAATAAACATTTAAGTGGTTTTAAACCACTTATATATGGTTTTGTCAATATAATAAATAAACTTATCAAAAAAGAGAACTGAAAACCAATATGATTAATAAATTGAGGATTTAAGACAATCATTAACACAAATATAAATGAAAGCACATGTATAGAACTTTTCCTAAAATGGATTGGCATAATAAGTATGATGATTGCAATTGAAATAGCACGCATGGCACTGGGTACAAATCCAGTATAAACAGCGTAGATTAATAATAGTAAAATAGTTACACCTTTAATGAGAACTAGAGGTATATTTAAACGTACTAACAGTTGATAAACGAGGACAATAATTGTACCAACATGTGTACCACTTATAGCTAGTAAATGGTAAATACCTATATCTCTGATGTTAGATTTGTAGTATTCATCAATTAGAGAGGTATCACCAGTTATCAACGCTAATATTCTTTCAGGATGCGTGACTCCAGATTTATGAATAATTTTGGTGATATAATTTTGATGATGATATATAGGAGTGAAAATACTGTTTTCCTGGCAAGACTTAAATTGAACTGTTGAAATATTCAACAAGAGAAACTCTTTATCGAATTTAAATTCTCCTTTAACTCGACAACTTTTATGAGTTAAATCTTGCTTCAAATTTGACTTTAATGCTTTATAAAAGTATCTATAGTCTTTATTTTTATAATTTAATATGCCAGTATAGTATGTTGATTTAGGTGTAAAAGATTTAAAACTAACAAAATCATCAATAAAAGGTTCACTATATAAACTATTTAAGTTTTTAATTTCAGTTTGGTTATAGGAACTTATTAAAAAAAATGAACTTATAGCTGAAATAAACATTAATGATAGTATTATAATATTAAGCCTTTTAATCATAATTAGTAACAAAAGCGTTAATATTAAGGAGATAGAGATTACTTTGAATTTTATCCAAAGTACCCCTACCAAAAAAGAAAGAGCAATGTAAAACATTGGTTATTCTTGAGTCAGATATTGAGCAACATATTCAGGTGAAAACGGAATTTTTTTATATTCAATTCCTGATTGCTTCAATAATTTAATGGCATAGTCATGATTATGATAATCTTGTGCATAGTAAATCGTTTTGATACCTGCTTGTATTATTGATTTCGTACAATTTAAACAAGGGAAATGAGTAACGTAAATCGTTGCACCTTCTGTTGATACACCCTGTTTTGCACATTGTAGTAGCGCGTTCATTTCTGCATGAATAGTACGTATACAATGTCCATCTTCAATCAAACATCCCTCATCAATACAGTGCACTTCTCCAGCTACTGAGCCGTTATATCCACCCGCTATTATTCTATTATCCTTTACGATTGTAGCACCAACTGATAATCTTCTACACGTTGATCTTAATGCCAGTAAATGACTCTGAGCCATGAAGTATTCTTCCCATTTAATTCGTTCCATTAACTATGCCTCCTTAAAATAAGTAGTTGTAATATTTATAGCTTAATCATTTAGATTTAATATTGCAATAAATGATGATTTAAATAGTAAAATGTTCTTTCAGTTTTTCAAATGTCTTCTTTCCAAATCCTTTTATTTTCATTAAGTCATTGATACTATTAAATCCATTATTTTTTTCTCTGTAATTTAAAATATCTTTAGCTTTACTTGGACCTATACCTGGTATGTTTTTCAATTGTTCTTCAGTAGCAGAGTTTAAATTCAAAGGTTGATTCGTGTTGATTTTTACGTCACTCGAATTCAATGCTGCTTGCTGTGAGTCTATTTTCATACTATTCTCACCCTTTTTAGGAACATAGATAAGTTTTTGGTCAACTAATTTTTCAGAAAGATTTAATTGTGATAAGTCTGCATCCTTTAATACCTCTGCTTTATTTAAAGCATCAATGACTCTATTCGAAGAAGACATTTCATATACATTCGGATGTTTAACAGCACCTTTAATATCGATAAATATTTTAGTTTCTTTTGTATTATCTTTTTCAATAGACACTTCTTTTTTATTTAACTTTTTGTTGTTTGTTATTTGCTGGTCAGATAATTTAGATTGTCCTTTCTGACTATTCTGTTTCAAATCACTATTGTTATCGTTGAACAAGTAAAAAAAGAATGTTATTAACATTATTAATATAATTAAGATGTAAAATTTCCATTTCATAAAAAAGTCGATATATCGCCTATTAATATTAAACACAAAAAATCACTCCTTCAGTATTATTAACGTACTGAGAAGTGATTTTACTTTTAAAAATTTATTTTTTAGCAACAAAAAATAAACGATGGGCATCTTCTTCATGACTGTGAATGTTAAAGTCTGTAAAAGTCTTAACACTATGATACCCAACATCTTGTAGTAAATTTCGATAGATTTGTTCGTCATATGTTCTTTGATAATGTGATTCGTCAAAGCGTCGATACAATCCATTTTGCTGTGATACAAAGAAAGTCATTTCATGATAAACACTTAATGGTTCTTCCCCACATATTGCATCCCAACCTACAAAAACATTATCAGATTCATCAATATAACTTTTATTATTAAATAATGTTTTCATTTTATGAACAGTATGTACATCAAAAATAAAAACACCATTTTTATTTAAATGCTGATACACTCTTTCGAATGTCATTTTTACATCATTTAATGTTTCTAAATAATTCAGTGAATCACAAAATATTGTAATCATATTAAATTTTTTGTTCAAATTAAAGTGAGTCATATTGCCTTCGATCCACTTCACCTGATTTGTTTTTTGGCTAGCTATTGATAACATATCTACACTAATATCCATACCAGTAACTTCACCTAGTGATGTTAGTAATTGTGTTAAGTTGCCAGTACCACAACCAATATCTAACAAATCATGACTATCAGAAGGTAAGAAATGTTGAACAATATTAAACCACGAATGATACGGTTGATCTTGAGTAAGTTGGTCATAAACTAAACTCATATCTTCATATTGATTCATGACTAAAATACTGCCTGACCATATTCTTTAATAGGTGCATCTTGATACAATTTCTCTAAATTGTAGTAGCTTCTTTCATCTTTATGAAACACATGAACAACTACATTTGCTAAATCAATAAGTATCCATCGAGCTTCTTGATAGCCTTCCATACGTTTAACTTCAATATCATGTTTATGTGCCACTTCTTTAACAGATCTAGCAATGGACTGAACTTGACGTTCATTGTTACCGTGACAGACTACAAAATAATCTGTCATATCACTAATTTCATTCATATTGAGAGAAATAATATCTTCCGCTTTCTTATTCTCTGCCGCTTCGACAGCAATATTTAATAATTCTTCTGAATTCATTTAATCATCCTTTATTCTTTCATCGCTATAATTATAATAATTTAAACACGCAATTGTGGCGTCATATACAGTAATATCCTTTTCTATTAAAAATAATACAGTGCGCTTAGAAATCTCATAAATTGTCTTATCTAAGCTACCTTGATTGTATGCCATATCTCTAATTTCTTCAACTCCAGGCGTTTTTCTACCAGGCTCTATATAGTCTGCAATAAAAACAAGTTTCTCAGTTTTAGTCATTTGTTGACGTCCAGTCGTATGATATTTTATAGCAAGTAAAACTTCTTCATCATTTACACCAAATTCATGTTTCATAATTGCCGCACATACTGGTCCATGAAGAATCTCTCCACCATAACTAAGCAAATCACTTTCAAGGTCATATTGTCTAACAATTTGATACATTGTACTTAAGTCTTCGTATTTACAGTAATCATGTAATATACCTGCCAACTCAGCTTTTTTGATATCACCATCGTATATTTCTGCTAACTTAACTGCGGTATCCGCCACTCGTAATGAATGTTGATAACGTTTATCAGGCAGTTTTTCTTTTACCAGTTCTTTAGCTTTACTTATCTCCATATAACCCCTCCTCCTTTATATAATTCTCTACCCCTTTGGGTACTAAGACTTTTATAGATTGGTTCATTTTCACTCTATTTCTAATCATTGTGGAGCTTATATCTATTCGAGGTATCTTTATAGAAATCATCTCTTTACTTACATTTTGGTTATCAGTTTCTCTATTCACAACAATAAAGGTTACAAGTTTTTTTAATTCATTAATTTTATACCACTTATCCAATTGTTTATACTGATCTGTTCCAATAATAAAGTATAACTGTGCATTATGATATATTTTTCTGAGATGCAAAATGGTTTCATACGTATAGCTTGGACCTTTTCTATCTAAATCAGTAGTGCAAATTTCACCAAATCCAATCTCCTTAATAGCGAGCTGTATCATTTTTACTCGTTGTACAGAATATAATTGCGTATTATGATGCTTTAAAGGGGCCATATAACTAGGCAAAAAGAAAAATATATCTGGTTTAATAGCATGATAAACCTCACTTGCTACTGCTAAGTGAGCAGTGTGAATCGGGTTAAATTGACCGCCAAAGAGAACGATTTTTTGATTCATTATGGCAATTTGATTTCTTTATTTTCTTCAGACTCTTTATATAACACAATCATTGACCCGATTATTTGTACCAATTCACTTTGCGTTTGCTCAGCTACTAATGCTGCTAAATCTTTTTTATCATCAAAATTATTTTGTAATATATGAATCTTAATTAATTCTCTCTTTTCTAATGTTTCAGAAATTTGTTGAATCATATTTTCATTAATACCACCTTTACCTATTTGGAAAGTTGGATCAATGTTATGAGCTAAACTACGTAAATATCTTTTTTGCTTACCAGTTAACATCATAATTCTCCTTTCAATTCATGAATTACTACGTTTTTCATTGCTTCTATATCTGGTTCTAGATTAGTCCAAATTTTAAAACTTTCAGCACCTTGATGAACGAACATATCGAGACCATTATAGATTGGATTTCCTCTTTGTTCAGCTTCTAGCAGTATTGGTGTTTTATATGGATTATAAACAATATCACTTACTAAAGTATGAGAAGCTAAACGATTTAAAGAAATTACAGAATCTTTATTGCCGTACATACCAGCAGGTGTAGTGTTTATTATAATATCAAATTCATCTAAATGGCGTTCTGCATGGCTTAAATTTATTTTGTTAATATTTAACGACCAATTATTAAAACGAGACATCGTTCTATTTGCGATTGTTATAGTAGGACGAACGATTTTATATAATTCATTTGCTATGCCTTTACTTGCTCCACCTGCACCTAAAATTAATATATAAGCGTCTTCTATACCTTCATATATTTGCTTTAAACCATTGACATAACCAATTCCATCAGTATTATAACCAATCCACTTACCATCTTTAATTAAAACTGTATTTACCGCACCGACAGATTTCGCTTGTTCATTAATATCATCTAGGTACGGAATAATACGTTCTTTATGTGGAATAGTAACATTGAATCCATCAATGCCCTTTTCTGAAATTATTTTTTTAATGTCTTGCAATTGATTAACTGGTACATTTATCGCTTCATAAGTGCTTTCCAAATTTAAAGATTGAAAATTTGCATGATGCATCAATGGCGATAATGAATGAGAAATGGGGTTTCCAATTACTGCAAATTTCACTTTTATCACCTCATTTTAGAGAATTGAATTTCTTAAAATAACATCTACATGTTTTGGAACACGAACTATCACTTTTGCACCAGCATCAATAGTTATGAATCCTAAACCAGATATCATTATGTCACGTTTAGTTTTACCGGTTTCCAGTCTTACTGCTTTTACATCATTAAGATTAAATTGTTGTGCATCTTGAGGTGGTGAAAGCAATGCGCCTAATTGGGATTTCCATAAATCATTAGCTTTTTCGGTTTTAGTTCTATGAATATTTAAATCATTAGAAAAGAAACAAACAAGTGGTCTTTTACCACCAGATACATAATCAATGCGTGCCAATCCTCCGAAAAATAATGTCTGTTTTTCATTAAGTTGATACACACGTTGCTTTATTTCATTTTTAGGTATGATGATTTTCAACTCATTTTCAGATACATAGTTTGTCATTTGATGTGATTGAATGATACCTGGTGTATCAAACATAAATGATTTTTCGTCTAATGGAATATCTATCATATCTAAAGTTGTTCCTGGAAAGCGTGATGTAGTTACTACATCCTTTTCTCCCACACTCTGTTCAATTAATTTATTAATTAATGTAGATTTCCCAACATTTGTTGTACCTACAATGTATACGTCATCTTTATTTCTTACATGGTTTATAGATTGCAATAATTCATCAATCCCCCAACCTTTATTTGCAGAAATAAGAACGACATCTTCTGCTTCTAATCCATATTTACGAGCAGATTTTCTTAACCATTCTTTTACACGTCGATGATTAATTTGTTTAGGTAATAAATCTATTTTATTTGCCACTAATATAATTTTTTTATTACCAACAATCCGTTGTATTGCATTGATGAATGACCCTTCAAAATCAAACACATCTACTACATTGACAATAATTCCTTTTTTTTCAGATAGTCCAGTAAGTAGATTTAAAAAATCTTCACTTTCCATACCCACATCTTGAACTTCATTATAATTTTTCAATCTAAAACATCTTCTACAGATGACATCTTCTCGAAACATATTATGTTCTGGAACATAGCCGGGTGCGTCTTTATTTTCTGACTGTAGGGGAGCACCACATCCAATACATTTTAGTATTTCATTCAATCAATTTTCCTCCCATTTAATATAACCTTTTTTTCTAAAATGATTTAATAATCGTCTTTCAATTAATCGATTAAACTTTGTAATTAATCCATCAGTCCGTTTAACAGGTACTACCATAATTGTATATAAACCATTACAATTGCCACCAAACACATCAGTAAGCATTTGATCTCCTACAACAACAGTTTCTCTCGGTTGGATTTTCATTTTTTTTATAGCCATCTTAAAGGCTTTCCCCATTGGTTTACGTGCTTTGAATATATAATCTACACCTAAACTACTAGAGAAACTTGATACACGACTTTTATTATTATTTGACACAATTGTAACAGTTATTCCTAAATCTTTAGCCTTAGCAAACCACGATTTAACACCGTTAGTAGGTTCTTTAACATCCCAACCAACAAGTGTATTATCTAAATCAGTTATGATACCTTTAACACCACTATCGGCAAGTTTTTCTATATCAATTTCAAATATTGATTTCACATATGCATTTGGCATAAATAATTTTTTTATGATTCCCACTATCTTTTCACCTTTACCTTTATAATGATTCTACTAATAATGAAACTGTCTCACTAGATGATAAAGCTGCTTTATCTAAAAATTCTTCAAAAGAAATATCGGCTTTACCGTTTGCTAAGTCCGAAACAGCTCTAGTTACGATAAATGGTACTTTAAATTGGTAACATGTTTGCGCAATTGCAGTTGCCTCCATTTCGACAGCCATAGCTTCTGGAAATTGTTGCTTAATTTTTTGTCGCTGCTCTGAGCTACCTATAAAACTATCACCACTAACAATCATACCTACTTTACCATTCAGTTGTTGTTGTTCTAATACATGCATTGTTTTTTTCAATAATGTAGGATCAGTAGTATAAGTTTTAGGCATTTGAGGTATTTGTCCAAATTCATAACCAAACGCTGTAGCATTAGCATCATGATATAAAACATGGTTACTCACTAATATATCTCCAATAGATAGTGTTTGATCTAATGCACCTGCTGATCCAGTATTAATGACGACTTCAGGATTAAATTTTTCTAATAACAAAGTCGTTGAGATAGAAGCATTAACTTTACCTATACCACTTTGTGTTAAAACCACCTCTTTGTGGTTTAGCGTGCCAACATAGAATTTAACATGCGCAATATTTATTTCATTCATATCATTCAATTTACGCTTTAAAATCGTCACTTCTTCTTCCATTGCTCCAATAATTCCTATCATATATCTTTTTACACCTCATTTATAAAGCATTAGCATAAGTATTTTATCACATTTTAAATATCTCCACGATAGCGAGTTTTAAAGTATGAATGCTTAAATCACTATGATTAAATAATATCTCTTCTTATTTATAATTAAAAACTACCCTGCAATTGATTTAAAAACAGTTGCGGGTAGTCATTGAACTTTATTATACAATTAACCTTTCCAAAGACTTGCTAAATCTTGTAATGAAAAAATACCAGTCATTATCGTGACAATGACGGCTATAATACCAAAAACAAGCATCCATGTTGGGTGTTGGTAATCACCAACGATAGATTTTTTCCTACTTGCAATGAGAATTGCACCTAATGTGATTGGTAGAATCCAACCATTAATCGCTCCAGCTATTATAAGTAAACTCACCGGTTTACCAATAAATAAGAAAATAAAAGTTGAAATTACAATAAATATAATAACGATAAGATTATTTTTATGGAGTAACGATTTGTGTAGTGTTTTTAAAAATGTTGCGCTTGTATATGCAGAACCAATTACGGAGGACATTGCTGCTGCAAATATTACTACACCAAAAATATTTTTACCTATAGGACCTAATGCATGTTGGAAAACCGATGCTGGTGGGTTATCTGAACTAAGCGTAACGCCAGTTACAACAACACCTAGTACAGCTAAAAACAATAAGGCACGCATAACACCAGTTGTTAAAATACCTGCTATAGCAGATCGATTTACGAAAGGAAGGTATGTCTTACCTTTTATACCAGAATCTAGAATTCTATGTGCACCTGCAAAAGTAATATAACCCCCTACTGTACCACCTACTAATGTAATAATAGGTAATATAAGTTTGAAAGGATGTTCAGGTGCAAATGTATGTACTAATGCATCTCCATAAGGGGGATTTGAAATGACCATGACATAAGCTACTACTAAAATCATTACGATACCTAGAATCATACTAATGACATCCATTATTTTCTGACCACTTCTACTAACAAAGATAAGAATCGCAAAAATAGCTGTTATTGCAGCACCCCATTTGACATCAAGACCAAATATTGCATTTAAACCTAAACCTGCACCAGCAATATTACCTATGTTAAATGCGAGACCTCCAAATGCAATTAGAATGGAGATAATAGTACCAAGTCCAGGTAATACTTTATTAGATATTTCTTGTCCACGTAATCCAGTTACCACTAATATTCTCCAAATATTTATTTGAGCGCCTATATCTATAATAATAGAAATTAATATTGCGAATGCAAAACTAGCATAAAATTGTGCAGTAAACACTGCAGTTTGAGTAAGAAATGCTGGACCAATAGCTGATGTAGCCATTAAAAAAACTGAACCATATAATAATCGTCTATGCTTTTTTGTGAATTTAAAATTTTGTCCTTTTTGATTGAAATCTTGTTTTGTATTTTCCCCCATCTTTTGACCCCCTATAAGGATTGAATATCAATGCCTTCTTTCATTAATTCATTTCTAATTTGCGTAACAAATTCTAATGCGTGTTCACCATCTCCATGAACGCAAATTGTATCTGCTTTCAAATCGATGATTTTTCCATTTTTACTTATAACTTTATTTTCCAAAACCATTTTTAATGCTTGTTGGATTGCTTCGTCTGTATTAGTGATAGTGGCATCGGTTTTTTTTCTACTTACCAATTGTCCATCATCTTCATAACGACGGTCAGCAAATACTTCCGAAGCTACCCTAAGCCCAACTAATTCAGCTTCCGAAATAAGTAATGTATTCGCTAAGCCGACAAATATTAGATTTGAGTCGAAATCAAAAACTGCTTGAGCAATTGCATGTGCAATTTCTTTATTTCTAGCCCCCATTTGATAAAGAGCACCATGTGGTTTAACATGCTTCATTTTTACATGATTGATTTTACAAAAGCCACTTAACGCACCTAATTGATATACAACTAAGTTATAAATTTCATTTGGAGTAAGATCCATTTTACGACGACCAAAGCCTTTCAAATCAGGAAGACCTGGATGCGCTCCAATACTTATATTATTTTTTTTCGCTAATTGAACGGTTTCATTCATAACATCTTCATCACCTGCATGATAACCACAAGCAATATTAGCAGAAGTTATTAATGGTAAAATATGCTGATCTCCACCGAATGTATAATTACCAAAAGCTTCTCCTAAATCACAATTTAAGTCAATTTTCAACTTCATTTCACCTCTTTAATGATTTGATGTTTTTCAAGAAATTTAATATCTACTTTACTTGCATCGCCTTTTGCATATATTGGATAATTTAAAACCGCATATAGAAAGTCAGCTGTAGTAGTAAAACCTTCGATGACCAGTTCATCTAACGCAACTTTTAGTTTATTAATAGCAGTTTGTCTATTAGAATCCTTTACAATCACTTTAGCTACAAGTGAATCATAATAAGGAGAAACTTGATAACCTGTGTAAAGTAAAGAATCTACACGTATATTAAATCCTTGAGGTAAGTGTAATTTATTAACTTTTCCTGGAGTAGGTAAAAAATTTTTTTCAGGATTTTCAGCATTTATACGTGCCTCAATTACATGACCATTAAATAAAATATCTTTCTGAGTGAATGGTAATTCACCGTGTGTTAATAAATATAACTGAGCTTGTAATAAGTCTCTATCAGCACGCATTTCTGTAACTGTATGTTCAACTTGAATACGAGCATTCATTTCAATAAAGTAATGTGCATCTTCAGTAACTAAAAATTCTATAGTTCCAGCACTACGATATCTTGAAGCTTGAGCTACTTTAACTGCGTCGTTACATATTCTTGTTCTTCTTTGTTCAGTTAATGCAGCACAAGGCGATTCCTCTATTAATTTTTGATTCTTTCGTTGAACAGAACAGTCGCGTTCACCTAAGTGAACATAGTTATTTTTACCGTCTCCGATAATCTGCACTTCTACATGTTTTGCTACTGGTATGAATGCCTCTACATACACTCGATCATCGTTAAAGTATTTTTGTCCTTCACTTTTAGCCTCTTTCAAAGCCTGATCCAATTGAGATGCTTCTTTAACAATTCTTATGCCTTTCCCACCACCACCACTAGCTGCTTTTAGTACAACTGGAAATCCTATTTCTTTGGCTAATAATTTAATTTCATCTACACTTTGAACAGCATCATTAGAACCTGGTATAACAGGTACTCCTGCTTGTTTCACAGTTTGTCTGGCAGTAATTTTATCCCCCATCATTTCCATAGTTTTCTTACTAGGACCAATAAAATGTATATGATTGTCTTCAACGGCTTTCGCAAAATTCGTAGATTCCGATAAGAAACCATAGCCAGGGTGAATAGCGTTTGATTCTGTAACTTTTGCAGCAGATATAATACGATCAATATTTAAATAACTGTCTAATGGATTTGCTTCACCTATGCATATTGCTTGATCGGCTAAACTTACATGTAAGCTAGTTTCATCACCTTTTGCATAAATGGCAACTGTCTCTATGTTAAGCTCTCTACAAGCTCTTATAATTCTTACTGCTATTTCGCCTCTATTTGCAATCAAACATCGATACATCAATGAATTCCTCCTATTTAACTCTGACTAGTAGCTGATCATATTCAACATTGTCTCCATGTTCTACTAATATTTCTGTGACCTCACCTGAAACATCCGTAGTTACTTCATTCATAACTTTCATAGCTTCAATGTAACCGATAACATCTCCTTCAGTTACTGTATCGCCAACTTTAATCTTAGGTTCTGTTAATTCTTTACTATCTTGTAAGAAGAATGTTCCAACCATAGGAGATTTAATCTCTTGCTGGTCATTTGATATGGCTTCTTGTTTTTCATCATAGGATTTAATATTATCTTGTTGAATATCTTGAGATAACTGTTGTGAATATTGTTGAGATGCTCCATTAGTAAAATCAAGTTCTATTTCATTATCAGCGTCCTTATACTTAAATTTTTTTACATCATTAGCTTTTACCAATTTAATGACTTTCTCAATTTTTTTAATATCCATTTAACTATCCTCCTTAATTATTTCTGCAATTTTATTAGAAGTATGTCTAATATGATTTAGGTTAAACAATGGTTGCTCATCAAAACGCTTTAATAATTGTTCAAATTTAGACTTAAATTCTTTAAGCCTTTTAGAAGCTTCTTCAACAGTTATCCATTCAAACTGTATAATGTCTCCAGGCTTCATCTGTGCTAATTTTCTTAAATCTAATTGTGTTACCGTTGCAATTTTTGTATAACCACCAATTGTTTGTTTATCATTTAAAAGAATAATGGGATTACCGTCGCTAGGTACTTGAATACTGCCCAAAGCGACAGGTTCAGAAATGATATCAGCACTATTTTTAGGTGCTACTGTATTACCTTTTAATCTGTATCCCATTCGATCTGATTGATCAGAAATTTTGAAATCACTATTTACGAATTTAGATATCGTTTCTTCATCAAATTCATTGATTTGAGGTCCTTCAATGACGTGTATGTAATTATTATCAGGTATAGATGAGAAATCAATTGTTTTTCCTAAATTAGTTTTATAGTTATGATTAACTTGAGTTGCAATAACATCGTATTTCTTTAATGCACGACCTTTAAATCCGCCCATTCCACTCCTAACATGTGTAGAATAGCTTTGAGCCACTTTATTAATTTTAAGTGGGTGCCCAAAAACAATATATCCTCTTGCTCCTTCAGTGATTTGACCAATGTCTAATTGATCTCCGTTTCTCACATGATAAACGGTTAGTAAATCAATTTTGTTACCATTAAGTTTCGGTTCTGAATCACCACCGACAATGGCAAAAGTATTGTCTGTTAAAAATTCTATCTTAGGACCTGCTAACGTATATTCAATTGCTGGTCCTTGATTTCCGATAAGTTTTTGTGCAATAGAAAAACTATAGTAATCTAAAGCACCTGCTTCAGAAAATCCTAAATCCTGATACCCAATTCTACCTATATCTTGAATTGTTGAAAACAGACCAGGCTTTAAAATTTTAATACTCATCTTGATATGTCACCCACTTATCTATATCAAATTTTCCTTTATTAATATCGTTTGATATTTTTTCAAACTCTTGATAATTAATACTATAAAATTGTATGTAATCACCAGCTTCATATAACGTCATTGGTGACCTATTTAAATCGAAAACTTTTATTGGTGTGCGACCAATAATCTGCCAACCACCAGGTGAGTCCATAGGATATAAACCTGTTTGATTATTTGCTATTCCAACAGAACCAGCGTTAATTTTGATTCTAGGTTCAGATCGTCTAGGTGTGTGCAACTTAGCATCTAATCCACCTAAGTAAGGGAAACCCGGCATAAACCCAAGCATATAGATTAGATAAGGTTGTTGTGTATGTATTTGAATAACTGCTTCCTGACTTAATTTATTAACGTTAGCTACTTCTGATAAATCTGGACCAAAATCTCCACCATATAATACAGGTATATGAATGATACGCTGTTTAAAATGTGATTGTTTTCCACTGTTCAAACCTTCATCAAATTCTAAATTTTCTAATAATTCAGCTCCATTTATCTCTGAGTTATCAAAGTAAATTAGAATAGCACGATAAGAAGGTACAATGTTTGTTATTTCTGATAAATTTTTCGATTTTATGTATTGAATTGTATGTTGTACCTTTTTGAACGTAGATTCACTAATTTCATTTTCAAAGTAAATCATAATTGTTTGTTCATTAATAAATTGTGTCCTCAAAACAAAATCCCTCCTTTTAAAAATACTAAGGAATTATTTGTTACAACAATTTTATTGTACCATTGCAATAAAGATGTTGTTTAATAATTAATTCAAATAGCTAATAATAACAAATAATAAATTGAATTAAAGTTATTAGGTTATCTTAATTATTGCAAACTTCTAAACATTAAATTTCTATTATCATTTAATCATATTGATGACAGTTTGTCATACTGTGTTGTATAAAACCTTATCAAACATATGTTTAAACTATTCTCAAATTACACAAAAAAAACCTGAGACATCAAAAATAGTCTCAGGTTTTAAAGTGCATTGAAATGTAATCATAACTATCAAAATACAAGAATAACACTTTTTAAATGATATATTAGAATCTTATATATACAAGGTTCTACTCAAAATTTCTCTATATTACTATCCGGAATCGAGTTTAGAAAGTAATTCAATGATTTTTAAGTTTGACTTCCCACATTTAGTAAATTATTTACTTAATTTCAACGATTTTAACGTTCATTTCGCCACCGTTAGGAAGTGGAACACGTACTTGATCATTTAATCCTTTACCAATTAATGCTATTGCCATTGGAGATTCGTTAGAAATTTTTCCTTTAAATGCGTCAGCTTCAGCAGACCCAACGATTTGATAACTTTCTTCTTCATCTCCAGGTAATTCAATAAAAGTAACTGTTTTACCAATTTGAACTACATTGTTATCACCGTTATCTTCAATGATTAAAGCATTTCTAATCATGTGTTCAATACGTTGTATATCTTGTTCAATAAAGCCTTGTTCATCTTTAGCAGCATCATACTCAGAGTTCTCAGATAGGTCTCCAAATGAACGGGCTACTTTTATTTTTTCAACTACCTCAGGTCTTTTAACCGTTTTTAATTCTTCTAATTCTTGTTCAAGTTTCTCATAACCTTCTTGAGTCATAGGATATTGTTTTTGGTTTTCCATAAATCTCATCTTCCTTTACTATAAAAATTACTATTTTTTGCTTACGAGTGATTGGATTTTAGTAGTCATAATATCTATGGCAACTTTATTGCTGCCTCCTTCAGGAATTATGATGTCAGCATGCTTTTTTGTAGGTTCAATAAATTGCTCATGCATAGGTCTAACTACATTAAGATATTGATTAATTACTGATTCCATTGTACGACCACGCTCTTTAGTATCTCTAGTAAGTCTGCGTAAAATTCGTAAATCAGCATCAGTATCAACATAAATTTTCACATCCATCATGTCTCGTAATGTCTTGTTTTCTAAAGCAAAGATACCTTCTACGATAATAACATCTTTTGGATCAAATGCAATTGTTTCTTTACTACGTGTATGTTGAGAATAATCATACGTAGGTACCTCAACTGGTTTGCCATTTCTTAAATCTTTTAAGTTATGAATAAGTAAATCATTATCAAATGCAAACGGGTGGTCATAATTTGTTTCAAGCCGTTCTTCAAATGTTAAATGTGATTGATCTTTATAGTAATAATCTTGTGCTAAGAGTGCGACACTATGACCTTCTAAATTCTTCATAATTGCATTTGTAACTGTAGTTTTTCCAGAGCCCGAACCCCCTGCAATGCCAATAATCGTTGTCTGATTCATTAGCCAATTTCCTTTCTCATCATGTTGTTAGAATAAATAGGCTTATCTACTTTAATTTGTACAATTTGTAATGGATGACGTGCTGCATCTAAAGAATTACCTTCTTCGTCGTAAATCGCTTCAACAACTTGTTTAAAACTATCAATTTCTGGGCCGAAGAACTCAATTTCTTGTCCTGGTTTAAAATGATTTCTCTGTTGTATTGTTGCTAATTGTGTTTCATGGTCATAATCTAGCACGAGGCCACAAAAATCATAAGATGACTTTTTAGACTGTTCTTCACCAAACATTTGCTCTTCATAACCAGGTGTACCTTGAAAGAAAGCTGGTGCTGTGTCACGATTTGCACATTTATTTAATTCCATTAACCATTCCGGTTTTATTTTAAAGTTTTCGGGGTCCTCAGCATATGCATCAATGACTTTACGATATACAGAAACAACTGTAGCAATGTAATGTATAGATTTCATGCGTCCCTCAATTTTTAACGAATCGATGCCTAATTCCATCATTTGAGGTATAGATTCTATTAATTTTAAATCTTTAGGACTCATTGCAAAAGGAGTAACATCACTGTTGTCATAATATAAATCTAGGTCTCCATCACTATCAACTTCAAGTAAATCATAGTCCCATCGACAACTCTGACAACAACCACCTCGATTAGAATCTCGAGCTGTCATATGATTACTTAAAGTACAACGACCAGAATATGCGATACACATTGCGCCATGTATAAACGCTTCTATTTCAACATCGACTTTTTCTTTCATTTCACTCATTTCCATTGCACCAGTTTCACGTGCAAGTACAACTCGGTCTAATCCTTCTTGTTTCCAAAATTCAACAGCTTTATAATTTGAAAGAGATTGTTGCGTTGATAAATGAATTTCTAGTCTAGGCGCAACTTTTTTACAAGTTTCTATGATAAGAGGATCCGCTACTATAATACCTGTAGCACCTGTAGATTCAAGGTTTTGCAAGTACTCTTCTAGTCCCTCCATATTTTCATCATGTGCAATAATATTCGTTGTAACATAAATTTTAGCGCCATAATGATTAGCGAAGTCTACACCTTCAGCAATCTCTTCCATAGTAAAATTATCAGCATTAGAACGTAATCCATATTCTTGGCCACCTAAAAACACTGCATCTGCACCATAGTGAACAGCAATCTTAAGTTTCTCTAAGTTACCAGCTGGTGCAAGTAGTTCAGGCTTTTTCATTATCTTTTGGGTCTTGGATTTAACTTCTTCTAAAGTTTTCATTTTAATGATAAGCCTCCTTAATATACTGTTTGTTTATACAAGAAACCTTCGTCGAATGGACGATGTTCAGGTTGTATTTCTTCTATAGGATCAACGAGCATAAATTTTTCATCTTCATATGCATCCGGATCTTCATTAAATAAATCTATAGCTTCTCGATATTGCTCTGTGACTACATTTATATATTCTTCACTTTGTAAAATACCATCTATTTTAAACGCGTCTATCCCTGCCTCAAAAAAAGGCTCTAATTCTTCTATTAAACAGATATCATTTGGAGACATGATATGCGTACCATTATAATCTTCGAAAACTGGATATTTATTATCTCTTTCTTCATCGTATAATAATAAGTCTCCATGATCATGTTGACGTTCTATCTTCATTTGTCGCTCTTGGAAAGTATAATAATTTCCTAATAGCATTCTTTTGGATTGAAACATACAAGTCATACCATGAACTTGAACTTCTATCTCTACATCAGCATGCTCTTTAATATGAATTATTTCATCTAAACTAAGTTCTCGAGCTAATACTGCTCTATTTGCACCTTTTTTCCCCCAGTAATTACACTGAAAATAATTCGTTACAAGAGTTTCAGCATCCCAATTTAATGGAATTGGATGCTCGTGTTGTTTAACATACATAACGACAGCTGGATCACCAAATATAATGCGATCTACTTGAATATCATGTAAAAAGTTAATATAGTCTTCCAAAGCGTCTAAGTGGTAATTATGCAAAATACCATTCACAGCAGCGTATACTTTTTTGTTATTTTTATGGGCTAATGCTACAGCTTCTTGCATAGCATCACGATTAAATTCTCCCGGCAGTCTTAAACCAAATTTTTGTTCACCAATAACAAATGCGTCTGCACCTTTATCTATTAGTGTTTCCATATGAGTTATTGACTTAGGAGTAACTAATAATTCAACCATAGTCATTCTCCTTTTATAGATATTGCTAATCCATCATCCATATTTATAAAGTTTGTTGTAAATTGAGATTGCTCCATCAACCATTCATTGTACTGTTGCACTTTCTTAACCATTTGTTTCACATTTCTAGAACGAACAACGTCTATATTTGAAACAAATCCATGATATAAAACATTATCAGTAACTACAATTCCACCTTTTTTTAATAACGGTGTATATAGTTGGAAGAATTTCTTTGATTGTGCTTTAGCTGCGTCGATAAATATCATATCATATTGTTTGTCATTGACTTGTTCAAATGCATTCAAAGCATCATATTCAATTATGCGGATTTGATTCTGGTATCGATACTTTTTTATGAACTTTTTTGCAAGATGAATCATGTCCTCATTTCGTTCAATTGTTGTTACATTTATATCTTTAGAAATATTAGCGAATTGCATTGAACTATAACCAATGGCTGTACCAATTTCTAAAATATTTTTAGTTCTATTCATTCGAATGAGTTGTCTTATCAAATCAAGTGTTAATTTATCAACAATAGGAACTTGATTTTCTTCGGCATAAACTCTTAGTTCTTCGATTTCAGTATCAATTGATTGATGTAATTGTGTTAAATATTTTTGATTTGAATCCATATCATTAAAACTTCCTTCATCATTAACAATTGCAAAAACAAAATAAATCAGCCCATGTATTGATTATGTTGATAGTTAATCAATGAAAATGACTGATTATGATAGTAATTCTTCTATACTTTTATATTAGAAGTAAATATGAGTATTCATAGAAATTAACTTTAGACATTTTACCATAATTAAAAGATTTTTATAAGAGGCAATTATACGAATATGTCTTTGAGCACTATTATTAGTAGGGTAAATTCAAATAATTCTAATATTAAAATGCCTGGGACAGCTTTGATTGTCTCAGGCATTTTGAATGTAATTTAAGATGGTAACTAAGTTAAAAATTTAATAATATTAAACTTTCCCTCTCAATATAATTCCATGATAGAGGAGACCTAGAAACTCAATTACACTTCTCACACAACATCTTATAAAGATTATTCGTTAATCTCAGTATTTACAACTTCTTCAATCATATCCCACTCTTCATCTGTTTCAATAGGGACTAATTTCCCTCCATCACCAGACTCATCAGGTTCATTTATCATTGGTACAAGTTCAATCATGTCTTCGTCATCTGATTGTGCACCTTCTTCTGCAAGAACGACATATTCTTTTTTGAATTCTGGATGATAAAATTCTAACATTTTACGGTATAAAACTTCATTTCCGTTTTCATCATATAACGTAAGTAATTCCTCTTCATTATTTATTGTTAATTCAGCATCGTGATTATGTTCTGTCATTTTCATTTTCTCCTTTATTGAATAGAATCTAAATAGCCTTGTAAAATAAATACAGCTGCCATTTTATCTATTACCTTTTTTCTTTTTTGTCTTGAAACATCTGCTTCAAGTAAAGATCTTTCAGCAGCCATTGTACTTAAACGTTCGTCCCACATAACAATATCAATAGAAGGGACAGACTCTTGTAACTTTTCTTTATATTTTATTGAAGCCTCTCCACGAAAACCTATTGAATTGTTCATATTCTTGGGTAAGCCAATAACAACAGTTCCAACTTGATTATCTTTAATAATCTTCACGAGTTGATCAATTCCTAAATCATCTTGTTCTTCATTGATACGGAGTGTGTCTAACCCTTGAGCAGTCCAACCCATAAGGTCACTTATAGCAATGCCAACAGTTTTACTTCCAACATCTAGTCCTAAAATTTTATGCTTTAGCATATTAATTCTTAGACTCTTTTAAATAGTTTGAAACGAGTTCTTCCATAATTACATCACGGTCTATATGGCGTATTTGGTTTCTTGCTTCATTTTGACGTGGAATATATGCAGGGTCTCCAGATAATAAATAACCCACAATTTGATTAACTGCATTATATCCACGTTCTTCTAATGTACGATGGACATTCTGAAGAACTGATTTGACATCTTCCTTAGGAATTTCTTCATAACTAAATTTCATTGTTTTATCAAAATTTTCCATATACGACACTCCTTCATAAGCGTATTCTGACTCACTTTAATTTTACACCATTATTCATTGGAGTTATAGATTTTTAATGTAATCTTTAATAAAGCGTAATGCTTCTGTTATCTTTTCAGGTTGGGTTCCGCCTCCTTGAGCCATATCAGGACGGCCTCCACCTTTTCCACCAATAATTGGTGTCATGTTTTTGATGAGATCTCCAGCTTTCACTTGATTTGTAAGTGATTTTGGTACAGTAGCAATTACAGAAACCTTTCCATCAACTTGTCCGACTAACACTATAATAGTATCTTGAAGTTTAGATTTAAAGTCATCCATAGTTGAACGTATCGCTTTTGGATCTGGAATTTCTACTTCTGTTGCTAAAACTTTCACATTATTAATCAATTCAACCTGTTCTTCAATGTTCCCCATCTTTAGTGATGTAATTTCTTTGTTGCGTTGTTCTAATTGTTTAAGCAGTCCTTTTTCTTCATCTTGAAGTTGTTTAACTTTTTCAACTACTTGGTTATCAGATTTAACTTTTAAATGATTTTTAATAGTATTAAATTGAGTTTCAATTTCTTCAAGATGTAAGAATGCACCTTTACCTGTTAAAGCTTCTATTCTTCTAACACCAGCGCCTGTCCCAGATTCACTCACAATCTTAAAGAGACCGATTTCCGCAGTATTATTCACATGTATTCCACCGCACAATTCTATTGAAAATGGTGCCATATTGACAACACGAACAATATCTCCATATTTTTCACCAAATAAAGCCATAGCGCCTATTGATTTGGCTTCTTCAATACTCATTTCTTGAATACGGACATCGATAGCTCTCCAAATTTCTTCATTTACTCTACGTTCTACTAAATTAATTTCTTCTTGTGTCATAGGACCAAAATGTGAAAAATCAAAACGTAGTCTTTCAGGTTCAACTAACGATCCAGCCTGATTAACATGATCTCCTAATACTTCTTTTAAAGCAGCATGTAGTAAATGTGTAGCACTATGATTTTTTTGAATAAGTCGTCTATCTTCTTTGTTAACACGTGCTTCTACTTTCGCGTTTTGTGTTGCTTCGCCAAATTGCACAATACCTTTATGTAAGTTTTGGCCATTAGGCGCTTTAGTTACGTCAGTTACATTTATTTCAAAGCTCTCATTACCAACTGTTCCCTTATCTGCAACCTGTCCACCACTTACTGCATAGAATGGCGTTTCTCTTAAAATAAAGTAAATTGTTTTTCCTGCTTCAGCATGTTTAACTTCTTCACCATTGTATATGATGTGAGTTATTAATGATTGATAGTCCGTAGTTTCATACCCAACAAATTGACTATCATCTTGAATATTTTTTAGTACTTCACTTTGAACTTGCATTGATTGAGAATTCTGTCGAGCTTGTCTAGCTTGATCTCTCTGTTGTTGCATTTCCTGCTCAAAAGTAGACATATCAACAGACAAGTTTTCTTGAGTTGCTAATTCTTCAGTTAATTCTATTGGGAATCCATAAGTATCATATAACTTAAAAGCATCATGACCTTTAATAACCTGATTACTATTCTTCGCTTCTTTTATCAGTTCATTTAAAATCGTAAGACCTTCCTCAAGCGTTTCATGGAAGCGTTCTTCCTCTGATTTAATGACACGTTTAATAAAGTGGGACTTGTCTTTGACATTTGGATAATATGGTTCCATGATATCAGCGACTATATCAACAAGTTTATACATAAATGGTTCATTAATTCCCAATGATTGGCTAAAGCGTACTGCTCTACGTAATAATCTTCTTAATACATATCCTCGACCCTCATTAGCTGGTAATGCGCCATCAGCAATTGCGAACGAAATTGTTCTAATGTGGTCTGCGATAACTTTAAATGCAACATCTTGTGCATCATCAATTAAATATTTTTTTCCTGAAACATGTTCTACTTCCTTAATTATAGGCATAAATAAGTCTGTTTCATAATTTGTTCTTACATTTTGTGAGATAGAAGTCATACGTTCTAATCCCATGCCAGTATCAATATTTTTGTTTGGTAGTGGTGTGTAAGTATTGTCTTTATTGTGATTAAACTCACTAAACACTAGATTCCAAACTTCTAAATATCTTTCGTTTTCACCACCAGGATACATTTCTTCAGCAGGATCATCATTTCCATAATCCGATCCACGATCATAGAAAATTTCTGTATTCGGTCCAGATGGTCCTTCCCCGATATCCCAAAAATTGCCCTCTATTCGAATAATACGACTTTCCTCTAAACCAATGTCTTCATGCCAAATTCTATAAGCTTCAGTATCTTCAGGATGAATAGTCACATATAGCTTCTCAGGTTCCATGCCCATCCATTTATCACTTGTTAGAAATTCCCAAGCAAATTCAATCGCTTCATGTTTAAAGTAGTCACCGATTGAAAAATTACCTAGCATCTCAAAAAAAGTATGGTGGCGAGCAGTAAAACCGACGTTTTCTATATCGTTTGTTCGTATAGCTTTTTGAGAATTGACAATTCTTGGTTTTTTAGGAGTTTCACGCCCGTCAAAGTATTTTTTTAAGGTAGCTACACCAGAATTGATCCACAATAATGAATCATCATCGATAGGTACAAGTGGTGCAGATGGTTCAATCATATGGCCCTTTTCTACAAAGAAATCCAAATATTTTTGCCTAATTTCACTAGCTTTCATTTTTTTCATAAATAAAAACTCTCCTTCATACGTTTTTGTTAGCTCAGTTAGATAGTCATAGTTGAGTATTATTCAAGAATATAAAAACGTTCATCCACAAAGGGACGAACGTTATCGCGGTACCACCCTAGTTATAAGAATTGTGACCTATTTACATACTTGAATTTTGTTTGTCTACTATTTCTTATCACTTTGTATACTTTATTTACCTAATATAGAGTAGCATTCAATAATTTTGTTTGTACTTTTCACCAACCAGTACATCTCTATAATTCAAAAGTTATTTACTCGTCTCTATACTTACTTAGTTTTATTTTATTTTCTTTACATTGATTTGTCAATGTTCAACGAAGTCATATGGCGTCATTTCCCCCATATTAATCATTGGATCAATTTGGAAAATTGTCGACTCGTTTAATTGGATATCATTTTCTTTTTCATTATTCAAATCCAGTTGATTTTCATTTTGTTTTTGCTCGTTAATAGTTTGTTTATTTGTATTTAAATTATTTTTGTTTTGTCCAAAATACGATTTTAACAAATCATTTAATTGTGTTAATCGTGTTTGTCCATTTGTTTTTAAACCTATATCAAACGCTTCTTGTTCACCAAGCAAAACAAGTGATTGTTTAGCTCTAGTTAATCCTGTATAAAGAATGGGACGTTGTAACATCCTATAATATTGTCTAACAATAGGCATAATAACAATAGGAAATTCTGAACCTTGTGATTTATGGATAGATGTACAATATGCATGTGTTAGTTCCATTAAATCTTGTTTAGTAAATGTAATTTCATTACCTTCAAAATCTACAACTAACACATCTTTATTTAGAGCATTTTCTTTGGCCCAAAATATACCTACTATTATACCTATATCCCCATTAAATATATTATCATTAGGTCGATTAACTAACTGAAGTACTTTATCTCCTTTTCTAAACACCGCTTCACCAAATTCTATTTCACGATCATCTTGTTGTTTCGGATTAAGAATAGATTGTAGAACTTGGTTAAGTCTCTTAATACCAGCGTTACCTTTATACATAGGAGCCAAAACTTGTATATCACTCATATCATAGCCTTTAGCTACAGCGCTTTTAACTACTTTATCAACAACGTCTGGTATTTGATTCGTACCACAACGAATAAAACTACGATCATGATAACGTTTAGTAATATCGATAGGTTCATTTAATTTCATACGGTGAGCTAAGTCAATAATACTGGAACCATCTTGCTGACGATATACTTCGGTAAGATTAACACGCGGTATTATTTCAGAATCAATAAGGTCTTTAAATACCTGTCCTGGACCTACTGATGGTAACTGATCTTCATCTCCGACAAATACAATTTGTGCTTCTAAAGGCACAGCACTTAAAAATTGATGGAACAACCAGGTATCTACCATTGACATTTCATCGATGATAATGAGTCTTGCATTAATCTCATTTTCTAAAATATCCTGTGGTTGTGTATCTTGGTTCCAACCGATTAAACGATGTATTGTCATTGCCTCTAAACCTGTCGATTCGTGAAGGCGCTTAGAAGCACGACCAGTGGGTGCGGCTAACACTACTGGATAATCATCTTCATTGTAATCATCATAATCGAGCGAGAGGCCATGTATTTCTGCATATAATTCAACTATACCTTTAATGACTGTGGTTTTACCGGTGCCCGGACCGCCAGTTAAAAGCATAATTTTAGAATTTATTGCTGTTTCAAGCGCTTCTTTTTGAGAGGCAGAGTAATTAACCTCATTTTGTGACTCAATATCACCAATATGTATTTGTAAATCAGACTGTTCTATTTCTTTTAATTTAGATGTGTTTGTTTTAATTCGGTATAAGTTTTGCACACTTTTCAATTCTGAATAGTATAAACTTGGAATTGATACCTGATCAGCTTCAGATATTAATTTTTTCTCTTCTGATAAAACGTCAATTATTTCTAGTAATTGCTCTGTTTCAACTGGTTTCTCAATATCTTCATTGAGTAAATTTTGTGTTGTTTCTATAACAATGGTACGAGGTAGATATGTATGTCCTTGTTTAATACATTCTTCTTCTAATGTAAATAATAATGCTGCTTTTAATCTTTCAGGTGAATGTGGCTCAATACCGACGTTTCGAGCGAGTTGATCAGCCTTATTAAATCCAATACCTTTAATGTCATATACTAATTGGTAAGGGTTTTTATCTAAAACATTTAAAGTATCACCCATATAGAACTGATATATAGACATTGATAATTTCGGTCCAAACCCAAGGTCGTGTAAACGTATCATAATTTTCTCAGATTCTTGGTTTGCATTAATCTGATCAGCAATTTGTTTTTGTTTCTTCTTTGGTAAACTAGGTACATTTTCTAAGATTTCTGGGCGAGTTAAAATATCATTTATAGCATTTTCACCTAGTGTATTTACAATGTTTTGAGCCGTTTTTTTACCGATGCCTTTAAATAAATCACTTGATAAGTAACTAATAATAGCATCTTTAGTTTGAGGTAACTCTTTTTCAAATCTTTCAGCCTTTAATTGCTTACCATAACGTGGATGTTGTACGACTTGACCCTTAAAAGTATAAACATCGCCTTCAACTACATTGGGAAGAAACCCTACCACAGTTGGCATACTATCAAATTTCTCATTTGACTCGATAGTATCTACTTTTAGAACAGTATAAAAATTATCCGTATTTTGAAATAAAATAGCATCAACTGTACCTTTGATCATTGAATAATCAAAAAGTGTAGGGTCAGACATATTATTCCTCCTCTTTCATTGTTTTGAATGTCTTTAATGCATGTTGGCTAAGTAAATGTTTTTCATCTATTGATATTGCTTGTTCAAAATATGCAATTGCTTCATCTAAATCTTCATTTTTCATATATGTTGCTAAACCAAGATTATATATACCATCTACATGTTGTGAATCGATAGAAAGAACCTTATTTAATTGTTTAATTGCTTCATCAAACATTTCGAGTTGACATAGTACTAACCCATATTGAAATTGTACTTCTAAATCTCTATCATCGTCCAATTCAGCTGCAGTCATTAAAAACGGTAAAGCTTCTTTAAAAGCACCTAGTTGATTAAATGACATACCAATCATATAATTACAATCTTTTTTCGCAACTTCATATTGTAGTGAAGTTTGATATAGCTTTATTGCTTCGTTATAACGTTCTTCATTATAATAAATATTCGCCAAGTTGTAGTAAACAGCACCATTTTCAGGTTCAATAGTTAATGCCTTTTGAAAAAAACGTTCTGCTTTTTCAATTTCTCCAACATCTGATAATACAATACCTGCGTTAATATAATTTTCAACAATGGCTGGATTTTCTTCTATATTTTCAAACAAGTCTTTCAAGGCGGTATCTAATTTACCATCTTTAATGTTTTGGTATATCTTACTTTGTTCGTGCATCTTTTCTCCCTCATTTCTACACGATTATAACATGATTATTGAAATATGTATTTTCAGGACATTTAAGTCAATATTTCTTTATTTATATATTTTTTATTAAAAAACAAGTCATAAAAAACCGTTAATACAAGAATTTCTCATGAATTAACGGTATAAACAATTTATACGACGTAACTTAATTGACCTTCGTTTTTATAAACATCATCAATTGTAGCGCCACCTAAACATACTTCTTGATTATAGAAGACAACTGCTTGACCAGGTGTGATTGCTCTTACTGGTTCAGCAAAAGTTACTCTAATGGAATTCTCGTTTTCGCGTTGAACATAAACTTTAGTATCTTTTTGGCGATAACGGAATTTAGCTGTACATTCAAAACCTTTTTCCAAATCAATTTCACTTGGATTAACAAATGAAAAATCAGAAGCTATAAGATAATCACTATAAAGTGCATCATGGTGGAATCCTTGTTCAACATATAATATGTTATCATTTAAATTTTTACCTACAACAAACCATGGATCTCCATCTCCACCGATGCCTAAGCCGTGACGTTGACCAATTGTATAATACATCAATCCACTATGCTGTCCCATTTTTTTTCCGTTCAATGTCAACATTTCACCAGATTGAGCGGGTAAGTACTGTGATAAAAATTCTTTAAAGTTTCTTTCACCGATAAAACAAATACCTGTTGAGTCTTTTTTCTTGGCAGTAGCTAAATTTTGCTCTTCTGCAATACGTCTTACTTCACTTTTTTCAATATCTCCAATTGGGAACATGACTTTGGATAGTTGTTCTTGGGATAATTGATTTAAAAAGTAAGTTTGATCTTTATTATTATCAACACCTCTTAGCATTTCAACATGCCCATCCTCATGACGACGTATACGTGCATAATGACCTGTAGCGACATAATCAGCACCTAATTTTAAAGCATGTTCTAAAAATGCTTTAAATTTAATTTCTTTATTACACATTACATCAGGGTTAGGTGTACGACCTTTTTTATATTCATCAAGAAAATAAGTAAATACTTTATCCCAATACTGTTCTTCAAAATTAACAGCGTAGTATGGGATGCCAATTTGATTACATACTGCAATCACGTCATTATAATCCTCAGTGGCTGTACACACTCCATTTTCATCAGTATCGTCCCAATTTTTCATAAATATACCTATTACATCATAAGCTTGTTCTTTCAACAAGTATGCAGTAACAGAGCTATCCACTCCACCAGACATGCCCACAACTACGCGTATATCTTTGTTAGACACTATGATTCCTCCTTAAATTTATGATAGATTTTATGAATTTCAGCTACTATATATTTAATTTCTTGTGTTGTTGTTTGTTCATTAAAGCTAAAACGTACTGAATGTTTTGCTCGTTCTTCATCTTCAAACATAGCTGCGAGTACATGAGATGGTGTCGTAGAACCTGCTGTACAAGCAGAACCTGAAGATACATATACATGGGCTAAATCTAGTAATGTTAACATTGTTTCAACATCTATAAATGGAAAATAAATATTTAAAATATGCCCCGTTGAATCTGTCATTGAACCGTTTAATTCAAACGGAATTGCCCTTTCCTGTAACTGAACTAAAAATAATTCTTTTAAATTCATTAAATGAACATTATTTGCATCTTGATTATTTATAGCTAATTCAAGTGCCTTTGTTAATCCTACAATTTGCGGTAAATTTTCTGTACCTGCTCGACGTTTGGTTTCTTGTTCACCACCAAGTTGATTATATGCTATTGGTGTATGCTTTTTTACTAATAGCAAACCAACACCTTTAGGGCCACCAAATTTGTGTGCTGAAATACTCATCGTATCAATTTTAAAATTATGAAAATCTAAATCTAAATGTCCAATGGCTTGAACAGCATCAACATGGAATAATGCATGAGTGTCTGCAATAATATCTTCAATATCATAAATATTTTGTACTGTTCCAATCTCATTATTTACAAACATAATTGATACTAAAATTGTTCTATCATTAATTGTTTCTTTTAATTGGTCTAAATCAACTGCACCAGTATCATCTACATCTAGATACGTAACATCATAACCTTCTTTTTCAAGTTGCTCATATACATGTAATACTGAGTGGTGTTCAATTTTCGTGGTAATAATATGATTACCTAATTGTTCATTCGCTTTCACTAATCCTTTTATAGCAGTATTATTTGATTCTGTTGCACCACTTGTAAATATTACTTCATTTGGATTCGCTCCCAACAATTGTGCAACTGTACGACGTGACTGGTCAAGATATTTACGCGCATCTCTACCTATAGAATGTATTGACGATGGATTACCAAAATGACATTGATATATTTCCATCATAGCATCTATTACTTCTTGTTTTACTGGCGTAGTCGCAGCATAATCTGCGTATACTTCCATGTTTGGACACTCCTTGTCAAATTATCAATGTTCCTATAATAGCACCATTATTTGTTTATTTCTACTTTTCTGTTTTTCCAATGAAAGAAAATGTATGTCATTTAAATTTTAACATCTAACCTACCAATTTATCGAATATCATTTTTGTATATAAAATTAAAATAATTTGAGCAATTCAATATTGAAAATCGAAAATGATTGTTATACTTCAACTATTATTAATTATGGAAAGGAAGCATTCAGTATGAAAAATATAAAATTATCTGCATTAAACTTAGTACCTATACGTGAAGGTCAAGAAGATAAAGATGCAATTAACGACATGGTTACACTCGCTCAAGCATTAGATGACTTAGATTATGAGCGCTACTGGATTGCAGAACATCATAATGCTCCAAATTTAGTTAGTTCAGCTACTTCTCTATTAATTCAACATACATTAGAACATACTCATTCTATCAAAGTAGGTTCTGGAGGCATAATGTTACCGAATCATGCACCATTAGTCGTAGCAGAACAATTTGGGACATTAGAAACATTATTCCCTCAACGTGTGGACTTAGGATTAGGACGTGCTCCTGGTACAGATATGATGACTGCGAGCGCATTAAGAAGAGATCAGCATAATGGTGTTTATCAATTTCCTGAAGAAGTTGAACAACTACAACAATATTTTGGACCGGGTCATCAACAAGCATATGTACGTGCTTATCCTGCAGTAAATAAAAATGTCCCAATGTATATTCTAGGTTCATCTACAGATTCTGCACATTTAGCTGCACGTAAAGGGTTGCCATATGTTTTTGCAGGACATTTTGCTCCACAACAAATGAAGGAAGCACTACAAATTTATAGAGAGTTATTTGAACCTTCAGAAGTACTTGATAAACCTTATGTAATTGTTTGTTTAAATACAATTGTGTCAGACTCTGATGAACAAGCAGAATATTTAGCAACTACGATGTCTCAAATAATGGTGAGTATAACACGAGGAAAAATGCAACCTGTCCAACCACCAACAGATGATTTAAAGGCCCTATTAACACCGCGCGAATATGAATTAGCGCAACAACGTATAAAAGGGTCACTTATAGGATCTGAAGATACAGTTAAACAAAAACTTGAATCGTTCATAAAAGAGTACGGCGATATCGATGAACTCATGGCTATTAGTTATATCTATGATCAAGACAAACAAATAGAATCATATCGAAGATTAGAACGTGCAATTAAATCATAGTAAAATGTTAACACCTTACCAATGTTTACTGAGGGTTAGACATTCAATATTGTCTCACTCTTTTGATGAATTTTAATAAGTTAAATATGATTTTCATAACTTTATATATAAATCATTTTGTATTAAAAAATTAATAGCTACCAACACAGTTTCAAACTGTGTTGGTAGCTATTTAACCTTTTAAAATCATTTAGGGGCTTTTTTTATTTATCCTTTTTGTCGTTTTTATCTTTGTTGTCTTCGCCACCTGTATATTCATTTATTTTATCTTTTACTTTGTTAACTTGTTCGTTATCACTATCTTTAAATTTTTCAGCAGCTTCTTTAGCTTTATCCATAAAACCCATAAAATTTACTCCTCTCAGTTATAAAAGTTTATTTATAGCAACAATAAAATGGATTAAAAATGTGAATCCATGATTGCTATGTTTTGTTATAACCTCAAAAAATATTAGTTAAACATTGTAGGCAAAATTTTTACGAGTAAATAATAAATGGTCTATCTATGTATCTATTTAACCACTATAAAAATTTAAATATAGAACATATAACCATCTAAGTCTTCATTCGTATCTTTGTAATCTGCAAGATATTTTAATGTAGTATGATCTAAAACATCTCTTACAGCGTCTCTCATTCTAATCCATAGTTGCTTTTGTGCAGGCGGTTCTGAATCAATACTCTCTACAAACGTAATCGGTCCTTCTAGTAATCGGATAATATCTCCTGCAGTAATTTCTTCTGATGGAACTCTAAGTTGATAACCACCTTTAGCACCTCGAACGCTTCGAATTAATCCAGCATTTCTTAAAGGGCCTACTAATTGTTCAAGATATAAATCACTTAGTTTATTTTCTTCAGCAATTGTTTTTAGTGATACACAACCTTGACCTTCTCTTTTAGCAAGAGATATCATCAATGTTAATCCGTATCTCCCTTTTGTTGATATTTTCATTGTATAACCTCACTTAATTCGAATAGTATCTGTTACCATTCTATCATTTTTTACGTTAATATAATATTAGAAAGGTGTGAAAAATGTGAGTACAGAACCATTAGCCTCTCGAATGAGACCGAAAAATATAGATGAAATTATATCTCAACAGCACCTGGTTGGTCCGAAGGGTATAATAAGAAGGATGGTAGATACTAAACGTCTTTCTTCTATGATTTTTTTTGGTCCACCTGGAATTGGTAAAACAAGTATTGCAAAAGCAATTTCAGGAAGTACACAATTTAAATTCAGACAATTAAATGCCGTAACTAATACAAAGAAAGATATGCAGTTAGTTGTCGAAGAAGCGAAGATGTCAGGACAAGTTATCTTACTATTAGATGAAATTCATCGTTTAGACAAAGCTAAACAAGATTTTTTATTACCTCATCTTGAAAATGGTAAAATTGTATTAATCGGTGCAACAACTTCAAATCCTTATCATGCGATAAATCCAGCGATACGATCTAGAGCACAAATATTTGAGCTTTACCCATTAAATCAAGATGATATAAGATTGGCATTAGATAGAGCTATAAATGATAAGGAAAGGGGTTTAAGTACTTATCATCCTATTGTAGATGAAGATGCTATCGAATATTTTTCAACGCAAAGCCAAGGCGATGTTAGGAGTGCATTAAACGCTTTGGAATTAGCTGTACTAAGTGCTCATATTGATGAACAAAACGAAAGACATATTACTTTAGATGACGCAAAAGATTGCTTACAAAAAGGTGCTTTTGTAAGCGATAAAGATGGCGACATGCATTACGATGTCATGAGTGCTTTTCAAAAATCAATTAGAGGTAGTGATGTCAATGCAGCACTCCACTACTTAGCACGTCTAATTGAAGCTGGTGACTTACCTACAATCGTACGTCGATTACTTGTAATTAGTTATGAAGATGTTGGGTTAGCATCACCTAATGCAGGTCAGAGGACTTTAGCAGCGATACAATCAGCTGAACGTCTAGGTTTTCCAGAAGCACGAATTCCCCTTAGTCAAGCGGTAATAGAATTATGCTTATCACCTAAATCAAATTCTGGTATCACAGCAATAGATAAAGCTCTTGGAGATATAAGAAATGGACATATAGGTCAAATACCGGATTATCTGAAAGACGGTCATTATTCAGGCGCTAAAAAGTTAGGACGGGCTATAGGTTACAAATATCCTCATAACTATGAAAATGGTCATGTTGTACAACAATACTTACCAGAAAAATTAAAAAACAGAGTGTATTATGAACCAAAAACCACATCAAAAAGTGAACAACAATTTAAAACAATTTACGATAATTTACGAAATAAAACATAATTATATTCATTGAAAATATGTAGCGAAGATTAATATGTTAGTTGCAAAAAACCTGGGACAATAGTGATGTCCCAGGTTTTTACAATGAGTTATTGTAGATTTATTTAAACTATGAATCAAATTTTACAAAAAATAGAAGATAGTATTTTTCTTGCAATGAGATAGATGACTTTAATTTAGTCCTTTATCTTTAATTCGCCTTACAGGTATATCTTTTAAAATATCATTGACAACGTAGCTTGCACAAATAAGGCCTACTACACTTGGAACAAATGCATTAGAAGATGGAGGCATTTGCCCTTTTCTATTGATTGCATTTTTATCTCCTACTGTTTCTTTTACGTCCTCGCGTATAACAATAGGACTTTCATCAGAAAATACTACTTTAACACCCTTACGAATACCAAGACGTTTCAAACGATTTCTAATTACTTTAGCCATAGGATCAGTATGTGTCTTTGAAATATCTGCAATTTCAAAACGTGTCGGATCAGTCTTATTTGCTGCACCCATACTTGAAATTAACTCAATTCCTCTTTCTAAACACTCTTTCATGAGATGAACTTTATAAATGATTGTATCGCTCGCATCAATAAAATAATCAATATCATAATTATTAAAAATATCTTTGTATGTTTCCTCAGTATAAAACATATGCAAAGAAGTAACTTTACAATCAGGATTTATTAATTTGATTCTTTCTTCCATTAGCGTGACTTTACTTTGACCAATAGTTGATGTCAGTGCATGGATTTGCCTGTTCACATTTGTAATATCGACATCATCTTTATCTATAAGTATGATGTGCCCAATATTAGTCCGAGCTAATGCTTCAGCTGCAAATGACCCGACGCCGCCAACGCCTAAAACTGCAACAGTCTTATTTTTTAGTAAGTCCAGCCCTTCTTGTCCTATTGCTAATTCGTTCCTTGAAAATTGATGTTTCATCTTTAGCTCCTTTAATTCCAATTCATTATATCTATGCCTCTTTATAATTATTTACACAAAAATACGCAAGACAAAAGTCTTGCGTACCGATAGAGTCCGTTGATGCCGTAGTTATAAATAGCTTGATCATTCGGCCTGCTATATACAGGTGGGTGCCCTGTTTCTCGTTTTGCAAGTCCTCCTATAGAGGCGTGTGCGCTGCGAGAAAACCTATTGGGCTCCCTGATCAAAGAGTGTTAGGCCCAAATAAAAAGCAAACTTACGAACACCACAGATGACTATCTTATGAAATTATCATACCACAATTTAAAAAGAGAAGTAAATTTTAAAGACTTATCATTTAGCTCAAATGTGTATTAAATTTTCATGAATTCTAAACTAGTTCCAAAATTAGAATATAATATCTGATTAATTATCTTACTCATCGTTGTTTTACATTCATTTCTTACGATTGACCTCTCTGTGCCAATCTCTTAAGAACCATTAAATTAAGGCCCTAGTCCCAACTTGCTTTGTCTGTTGAATTTCTTTGTGAAATTCTCTTTGTTGGGGCCCTAGTCCCAACTTGCTTTGTCCGTTGAATTTCTTTGTGAAATTCTCTTTGTTCGGACCCTAGTGTCTGATTCTTAGTGAGAGTTCTTGGAGTTGTTTATCAGATACTTCTCCTGGAGCGTCAGTTAAAAGACACGTAGCTGATGCTGTTTTAGGGAATGCAATTGTATCTCTTAAGTTTGTTCTATTTGTTAATAACATCACAAGTCTATCTAGACCTAACGCAATACCACCATGAGGTGGAGCACCGTATTTAAAGGCATCTAATAAGAAACCAAATTGTTCTTGAGCTTGTTCATTAGTAAATCCTAAAACTTCAAACATTTTTTGTTGCAATTCACCATCGTGTATTCTTATAGAACCACCACCAAGTTCATAACCATTTAGAACAATATCATAAGCGTTAGCTTGTACATTTTCAGGTTCTGTGTCTAGCTTTTCGATATCTTCTCTTTTAGGTGAAGTAAATGGATGATGTGCAGCTACATAACGTTTTGCATCTTCATCATACTCTAATAACGGCCAATCAGTTACCCATAAGAAATTTAATTTTGATTCATCAATTAAACCTAATTCTTTTGCTAATTTAATTCTTAAAGCCCCTAAACTTTGAGCAACAACATTAGGTTTATCAGCTACAAACATTACTAAATCTCCAGGTTTAGCTTCTGTTAATTGTTTAAGTGTTTCAACATTAGCATCTTCGAAAAATCTAGCAATTGGGCCACTTAAACCATCATCAACAACTTTAACCCAAGCTAATCCTTTTGCACCATATATATTTACAAACTCTGTTAATGCATCCATGTCTTTACGTGTATATTTATCTGCAGCGTCTTTTGCGACAATTGCTTTAATTTCGCCGTTGTTGTCTACAGTATCTTTAAAAACTTTAAAATTCATTTCTTTACCAAGCTGTGACACATTGATAAGTTCCATACCGAAACGAGTGTCAGGTTTATCTGAACCATAACGATCCATAGCCTCTGCATATGTCATACGTGGGAAAGGCCCACTAACGTCTATTCCTTTTACATCTTTAACAACTTTACGTAACATATCTTCACCCATGGCTATGATATCTTCTTGATCGACAAAACTCATTTCAATATCAACTTGAGTGAATTCTGGTTGGCGATCTGCACGTAAGTCTTCATCGCGGAAACATTTAACAATTTGATAATATTTGTCAAAACCACTTATCATTAATAGTTGTTTAAATAATTGTGGTGATTGTGGCAACGCGTAAAATTCACCCTCGTGTACACGGGAAGGTACTAAATAATCTCGCGCACCCTCAGGTGTTGATTTTGTTAATACTGGTGTTTCAATATCGAAGAACCCATTATTATCTAAGTATTGACGGATAGAACGCGTAGTTTGATGTCTCATTTTAAAAGTTTGTGCTAATTCTTGTCTACGCAAATCTAAATATCTATATTTTAATCGAATATTTTCATCAACGTTTACATTTTCTTCATTAATTGAAAATGGAGGTGTTTCTGATTTGTTAATAATCTCAATATTTGAAACTTGAACCTCAACTTGGCCTGTTTTGATTTTTGGATTAATAGTTTCAGCATCACGTTTTGTTACTACACCTTGAACTTCGACTACATATTCTGAGCGTACTGTTTCAGCAACTTGCAATGCTTCTTCTGAAAAGTCAGGATTAAAAACTATTTGGACAATACCTTCACGATCTCTTAAATCAACAAAAATTAATCCACCTAAATCGCGTCTGTTATGAACCCAACCTTTTAATGTTACTTTTTCGTTTAAAAATTCTTCTGTGACTAAACCACAATACGTTGTTCTTTTATTCATTTTTAGACTTCCTTTCTATTTTTAAAATAGTTAATTAATTCATCTAATTGCACATTTTCTGTTTCACCTGAAATCATGTTTTTCACACCAATTTCATTATTTTCAAGTTCTTGATCTCCAATTACTACAGTATATTTAGCATTAAGACGATCAGCTTGTTTCATTTGTCCTTTAATTTTTCTGTTTAGATAATCCTTATCTACCCTTATTCCATTTCTTCTTAAATCATTGATTAACTTAACAGCATAACGATCGGCATCTTCTCCCATTGTCACAACAAATAAATCAAAATCTTCACTTACATCTAATGAAATACCTTCTTCATCAAGTGCCATTAATAATCTTTCAATACTTAGTGCAAATCCAATACCTGTTTCATCTGGACCATCTAATAATTGTAACAATCCATTATATCGACCGCCACCACATAATGTAGTGATAGCTCCATCGTATTCTGGATTATCAATCATTAATTCAAAGGCAGTATGAGTATAATAATCTAATCCACGAACTAAGTTAGGATCTTCAACATAAGATATGTTCAAATTATCAAGATGTAATTTAACTTGTTCATAATAAGATTTAGAATCATTATTGAGATAATCTGTGATACGGGGTGCATTTTTTACTGCTTCTTTATCTCTATCGATTTTACAATCTAAAATTCTCATAGGATTAGTGTGTAATCTTGATTGACAATCTGAACAAAATGTATCAATTACAGGTTCAAAATGTTTTACTAATGCTTCGTTATATTCTTTACGTGACTCACTATCTCCAATACTATTGATAACTAACTTTAAGTGTTTTAATCCGAAAGACTCATAAATATGCATAACCATAGCGAGTATTTCAGCATCAATACTAGGGTTTTCCGCTCCTATTGCTTCGACACCAAATTGGTTAAATTGGCGATATCTTCCTTTTTGTTTACGTTCATATCTAAACATAGGACCATTGTAGTAAAGTTTGATAGGTTGATTGGGGTCACCTTGCATTTTATGTTCAATATATGAACGTACAACGGCTGCAGTTCCTTCAGGACGTAATGTTAAACTACGATCCCCTTTATCTTTAAATGTATACATTTCCTTTTGAACAACGTCAGTAGAATCCCCCACGCCTCTTGCAAAAAGTTCAGTACTTTCAAAAATTGGCGTTCTTATTTCTTTATAATTATACAATTCCATTAATGTGTGTAATCGATTTTCAATGTAACGCCATTTAGCAGAATCTTGCGGCAAGATATCTTGAGTACCTCTTGGCATCTTAATCATAAAACTCTCTCCTTTATTATTAAAAAAGATCAAAATAGTCTTTTATTTTCATATGGGTTGTAAAAAATTAAAAAGCCCCTTGTATAGTGCAAAACTATACAAGGGACGATTCACCGTGTTGCCACCCTATTTGATTATACTGATAAAAGCATAATCCACTCTAAACGCTTAACGTGCGCCATCCGACTTTTAATTAAAAGTACCTCTTCTTGCGTTCAAATTTTTAAATTACTAAGTACAATCTTACAGCCAAGGATTGTATTTCTACGCATTAAATGCTACCTACTTCATTTAAAATTTCAAGAATCATATCGGTTTTATTTATAAAGTTCAACAATAATAATAACGATTTTTAGAATAATTTGCAAGGTCTAGGATGAGAAATATTGTTTTAGACCATCAACAATAGCTTGTTCAACCACCTGTCTATGTAATTGATCATTAATCATAGATTCGTCAGTAGGGTTACTTATATAGCCTAACTCTAACAGTACTGCTGGTATATCTGTCTGTCTCAACACTTGATAATTTTGTTGTCTAGAACCTCGATTTGTCAATAATGCCTTCTTTTGAATTGCAGAATTTAAAGTTTGTGCAAGTGATTCTTGCTTGTCTTTAAACCAATAAACAGTTACTCCATTGGCATTTGAAGAATCAAGCGCATCATTATGTATACTAATAAATGCGTCACCCTTTATATTTCTATCATCCAGGGACACATATTTATCATTGGAACGAGTCATTTTTACATGAGCACCTTCCTTGTTTAATAACTTTTTCAATTCTTTAGCAGTTTTAAGCGTGTAATTTTTTTCGAGACTTTTAGATGGCGTACTACTTGAGGCACCCTGGTCACTTCCACCGTGACCAGGGTCAAGTACAATTGTTTTTCCTTTTAGAGGGTTTGACGAAAGTGATTGATCAGCAGGAATGTTCAAATTCGTGTGCCAACCAGCAACCCAGCCTTTCTCAGTGCCAGCGTGGTTTTGAACTTCAATCCATTTCCCTTTTCGATCTATTTTCTTAAAACTTTCGCCTTTTTCTATTTTATAAATAACAGGATAGGCAGCATTAGGTCCTGTTCTTAACTCAGCATTCTCAGTTATAGTAATTTGACCTGTATCTTCATCACTTAAATTAACAAACATAAAAAGTAATATTAAAAATATAATAAAAATTACAATTACTGCGAGCGTAAGTCGATTTTTTAGACCATGTTTAGTTAGCCATGAATCTATTTTCTTCATATTATTTTCCCATCCTGCGATTCATAAATCAATGTGACAGGTCCATCGTTATGAATTTCAACATTCATATGTGTTCCAAACTCACCTGTTTTGACACTTAAACCATAATTTTCTAATTCTTTATTAAATTTTTGATATAAGTCTTTAGCTTGTTCTGGAGGTTTAGAATTTGAGAATCCAGGTCTATTCCCCTTTTTAACATCAGCGTATATAGTAAATTGGGAAACTGAAAGAATTTCTCCTTCGACTTGTTGAATATTTAAATTCAATTTGTCATTTTCATCTTCAAAGAGACGTGCATGAGCAATCTTTCTTGCGATGACTTTTACATCCTCTTCGGTAGAACTTTGACCTACTCCTACAAGTAAACAATACCCTTTATTAATTTGGTTATCAATTGTATCATTCGTAACTCTAGCATTTTTAACTCTTTGTACAATTATCTTCATTTCTTTTGCACCTCTAGTTCCAAACTCTAGATACTGTATAAACGTCACCTAGTTGTTTAATTTTTTCAACGACACGGTACACATCATTGACATTTTTTACCATCACGCTAATATTAATTACAGCATTTTTATCAATGTCTGAACGCCCAGAAACTTTAATCAAGCTTCCAGCAGTAGAATTCACAGCTTGTAATACTTCGTTGAGCAAGCCATTTCTATCATATGCAGTAACCTCTAAATCGACTTGATATTGTTGTGTTGAATCTTTAGATTTTACCCACTCTACCGAAATCAATCGATCTGTTTCATTTTTTATATTTGGACAATCTGTACGATGAACTTTAATCCCGTGTCCTTTAGTGATATAACCAACAATATCATCACCTGGTATAGGATTACAACATTTTGATAACTTGATTAAGACGTTTTCTAATCCCTCAACGTATACACCACTGTCTGTGGTAATATCTTTTTTTATAGGTACAGATTTTGTAACTTCCTGCGCCTCATTTAATGCCTTTTGTTTATCTAATATTCTTTGTCGTTCAGTTAATTTATTGACGATTTGTATTGATGTAACACCACCGAATCCAACAGCTGCGTACAAATCTTCATCATTTGCAAAATGATATTTTTCATTAACGACTTCTAAATTTTTCTCAGTTAAAATATCCTCAACACGTAATCCTTGTTCTTTAATCTCCGCTTCTACCATAAATTTACCTTTTTCTATATTAGAAGAACGATCTTGTTTTTTAAAGAAACTTTTGATTTTACTTTTAGCACTAGAAGATTTTACAATTTTCAACCAGTCTCTACTTGGACCGTAAGAGTGTTTACTTGTACGAATCTCTATAATATCACCAGTTTGTAGAACATAATCTATAGGTACGATTTTACCATTAACCTTAGCCCCAATCATTTTATTTCCTACTTCACTGTGTATTGCATAAGCAAAATCAATTGGTACTGCACCATAAGGTAACTCTATAACATCACTAGCTGGTGTAAATGCATATACCTTATCGCTCTGTAAATCATATTTTAAGGATTCCATAAATTCTTGCGCATCTGCAGAAGTATGGTCAGTTTCAGCAAGTTCTTTTAACCAATTAAGCTTATTTTGAAAATCCTGTGTTTTTTGATTAACTGTCTTACCTTCTTTATAAGCCCAATGTGCAGCAACACCATGTTCAGCGATTTCATGCATTTCGTGTGTTCGAATTTGTATTTCTAAAGGGTCGCCATTGGGTCCAACTACAGTGGTATGTAGTGATTGATACATATTTTGTTTAGGCATAGCTATATAATCTTTAAAACGTCCAGGCATTGGTTTCCATAATGTATGAACTAAACCAAGCGTCGCATAACAATCGTTTATCGAATTAACTATAATACGTATAGCAAGCAAATCAAATATTTGATCAAATTGCTTTTTTTGTTTAATCATTTTGCGATATATACTGTAAATATGTTTTGGTCTACCGTTAATTTCGCCCGAAAGATTCATTTTAGTCATTTCGTTTTTAATTTTATTGATTGCATTTGTAATGTAAGCTTCGCGTTCACTACGTTTTTTCTTCATAAGATTAACGATGCGGAAATATTGGACACTGTCAATATATCTCAGCGCTGTATCTTCAAGTTCCCACTTTATCGTGTTGATTCCAAGTCGATGTGCTAGCGGAGCATAGATTTCTAAGGTTTCCTTAGAGATTCTTACCTGCTTCTCTCTTGGCATTGCCTTTAAAGTTCTCATATTATGAAGCCGATCTGCTAACTTCACTAAAATTACACGTACATCTTTAGCAATAGCAATAAATAGTTTACGATGGTTTTCTGCTTGTTGTTCTTCCTTAGAACGATACTTAACCTTTTTAAGTTTAGTTACCCCGTCTACGATTCGTGCAATTTCTTCATTAAACATATCTTTAACATCTTCAAATGTATAAGAAGTATCTTCAATCACATCATGTAGAAATCCAGCGACAATAGTGGGTCCGTCTAAACGCATCTCTGTTAAAATCCCTGCAACTTGAATAGGATGCATAATATATGGTAAGCCATTTTTTCTAAATTGACCCTTATGTGCCTCATAAGCTATATGATAACTTTTGAGAACATATTCATATTCACTTGTTGATAAATATGATTTAGCTTTATAAAGCACCTCATCCGCGCTATATGGATACTCGTTATTCACTTTAATGACACCCCACTCAATTCATTACTTTCGTTTAGTACTCATGTTGCAAAGATGTTTAACATACCACATGAAAGTACTTATTCATTGTTATTGTATTCATTTTACCATAAATCATTTATAGCTTAAGAAAGTAGAAAGGTTCTACATATATCAAATTATCATGTTCAACTATATAATTGAAACTCATTTATTAATTTTCTAAATAATAGTTTCATGATACTACAATATGACTTACAAATAAATAAATGATGTTAAACTTTAATCACACATTTAAATTTACATTTAAGTTGTCGGTTCCAATTAAAAAATTAAAACACATAATTTTATTTAATATCGATTTAAAACAATGTCCAATTATAAATAGAGATGAATACTTAGCTGATGTTCATAGCAGTTATAAAGTAAACTATAATAACATTGATAATCATTTTAATACACTAATACATTAAGCTTTTCAAAAAGATTAATGAGCCTGATATTATTTTTTCAGGCTCATAAAAATCTAAATTTTATTATTTTTATTCATCATATGAAATCAAACTCATCACATCATAATCTTTTATTTTATCAATTCCATTCAAATATTTAAGTTCAATAATAAACGCAATACCTACAACTATACCACCTAATTGTTCAACAAGTTTTATTGCAGCTTCAATTGTTCCACCTGTAGCTAGTAAATCATCAGTAATTAAAACTCGTTGTCCAGGTTTAATCGCATCTTTATGCATAGTTAATACGTTAGTTCCATATTCTAAATTATATTCATAACGAATAACTTCTCGAGGTAGTTTTCCTTCTTTACGTACTGGAGCAAAACCAATACCCATTGAGTAAGCAACTGGACACCCTATTATAAACCCTCTGGCTTCAGGACCAACTACTATATCTATATTTTTTTCTTTTGCATATTCAACAATTTGATCCGTAGCATAGCCATAAGCTTCACCATTATCCATTATAGTTGTTATATCCTTAAAGCTTACACCTGCTGAAGGCCAATCTTTTACTTCTGAAACATATTGTTTTAAATCCATTGTTTTTCCTCCTGAAAGCTATGTTAACTTTGATATTATCCATTCTTTTATATTTAAAAAATCATCATAGAGAAGGCGTTCTTCTACTTCAATACGTGCTTGTCTCATTTGGTAAATACGACTATTTTCTATATCTTGTTTATTTGGCGTCGGATTTATCTTAATCAATCCCTTTTCGTCGTAAATAAACTCCAATTCTTTAAAGACTTTAAGCATGAATGTTAATATTTCGGGCTTAATATTTAAGTACTCACAAAGCAGCATACCTTCTTTAATTAAGTCAGTTTCTTTTTTGTTTATTAAAGCTTTGTAACACTTTTTAAAAAGCGACTTGCTAGGGATACCTTCAAAATATATTGACTTATCATGCTGCAGAACTAAATATAGTTGAGAAATTTGTGAATGTTCTAAAGTTTGTTCAATTTCAACCATAGTATTAGGTAAGTCTCTAAACACTATTTTATCATAAGGTCTATCAATAGCCTCACCATAATGATAGTAATGTGAATTGCTTTTTTTGAGTTTCGGATGAATGACATAGGCAACATTTGATTCAGTTTCTTTAAATTGTATATTTTTACGTTTACTACGATAATCCAAAATTTGTAATTGGTCTATAGCAATATCTTTGATGATAAATTGAGGTGTTTGATTACCATTCCATTCATTAATTTGCAATGTTCCTATTATATGAATCGGTTGACCTGCTTCGAGTTCACTTGCTAAATGTCCATGATTCCAAAATAAAGCAGTTAAACCTGAATGACCAAGCGTTAACTTAAGATGTTTATTATCCTGTCCGATTCCTTTTGTTGACTTGACAATTAAATCTCTAACCATAAAAAGAGGACTATTAAAGTCCGTACCAAAAGGCCTTAATTGAAATATATCTTTAATATTTTTAATGTTAATTTCTGTTTCTTCAAGTTGCGCATCCACCTTTATTGAAGGCTCTAATGAAGTGGTAACTGTAAGTTCCTTCATCCACACATTTAGCTCTTTATGTAAACGTTCAATATTATCGATAGGCATCGTCATTCCTGCAGCCATGTGATGACCACCAAACTTATCAATTAACTGTTGATGATCATTTAACATATCAAACATGGAAACTTGTTCAATCGACCTCGCAGAACCCTTGGCATGATTTTGATTTTTATCAATATTTAAAATTAATGTTGGTAATGCATATGTTTCTACAATTTTAGATGCAACAATACCTAATACACCCTCATGCCAACCCTCTTTGGCAAGTAAAAGAAACAAATGTCCTTGTTTGATTTGTTCCTCTGCTAATATCAATGCTTCATCAGTAATTTTAGATACTATATCTTTACGTTCTTGATTAAAATGTTCAACTTGTTCAGCTAAAAATTCCGCCTCTTCAAATTCATCGGACAATAAAAGTTCAGCAGCTAATGATGCATCTTCTAGTCTACCAACAGCATTTAATCGAGGTCCAATAATAAAACCAATCGTTTCTTCTGTTATTTCATCATTAAAACCCGCTTGATTTAAGATAGCCTTTATGGACGATGGTGTATGACTGTTTAATATCTTTAATCCTTGCTTTACAATATATCTATTCTCATCTGTTAATGATACTAAATCTGCAATCGTACCTATGGCAGCTAATGCTATGAAATGTTGAGGTGGATGCTTTATCAATCCTTGGGCCAATTTATAAGCAACACCCGCACCACATAAATATTTAAAAGGATATTCAAAATTAGGATGCATCGGATGTACAATTGCAAAAGCATCAGGTAAAGTTTCTCCTATTTCATGATGATCTGTCACTATAACATCTACACCTAATTCTTGTATGGTACTTATTTCATGATGTCCTTGTATACCATTATCTACAGTTATTATTAAGGAGATCCCTTCGTCATAAGCATTTTTAAATGCTAATTCATTAGGTCCATATCCTTCTGTAAATCTATTGGGAATATACCACCCCACCTGAGCGCCAAGTAGACGTAAAGTAGACACTAGAATTGTAGTAGATGTAACACCATCTGCATCATAGTCACCATATACTAGTATTCGTTCATTATGATCGATAGCTAATTTAATGCGATCAATCGCTTTTTGCATATCACTTAATAACATATAATCATGACTAATGTTAGTGTCTTTAAATAGATTTTGAATCTCCTGATTATCCACAATATTTTTACTCTCTAATACCTTTTTTACTATGGGTGAAAGTTTAAATTGATCACTACTACTCTCACTTATAAAGGTGTCGGGTTGAGTTATATCCCAATTATATTTTGATTTAATCATTATAATCGTCCTCATTTCCACAGGTCATTATACCGAAATTTTAATGAAATAAAAAGTACTTGCATTTTTTAAAAGAATATAAAGTTACAATTCTTCACAAAACTTTTATCATTCAGTTTTTTCATTAACTGCTAACTTAATGATTAAACGCTAATACATGAAATCAAGCCAACCAAAGTAGATAATTCACCTTGGTTGGCTTGTAAACTTTTAAAATTATAAAAATGTGAAGAAGTTAAACTAAGATTTTTTCATCGTTAGATTTCTTCTCTTTGTGCACTATTAATTTATTATTTTTTGTCTTTTTAAACTGTCGTTTCTTAAACATGCCCCATAATGGTACAGCAATGAAAATTGATGAGAATACACCAGATAATAATCCAATTAGCAATGCTAAAGAGAAGTTAAATATTGTTGGTGCACCTAAAATTAAAATTGAAACTACCACTACAACTACAGTTAACACTGTATTAATAGAACGTGTCATAGTCTGTCTAATAGAGCGGTTGACTATATCATCAATTTGATCAGTATGCGTAATGACTTTAACTTTATGCAGATTTTCTCGAACACGGTCGAAAGTTACGATTGTATCATTGATTGAATAACCAACGATAGTTAATACTGCTGCAATAAACGTTAAATCTACTTCTATTCTAAACAAACTAAAGATTGCAATGATGATAAATACATCATGTAATAATGCAAGTACAGAAGATAGGCCCATACGCCATTCAAATCTTAGTGAAACATAGATAATAATACCTATAGAAGCAAGTATTAATGCAGTTACAGCATTTTTAGCAAGTTCTTGGCCAATGAGAGGTGAAACGGTATTAATTTGTGGATTATCTCCAAATTCAGATTTTACCTTAGCACTTAATTTATTGTCTTCCTCACGTGATAAATCTTTTTTAAACTGAACTGTGGCATTTTTATTTCCACTACCATTAATCTGTATTTGATCTGGTTCTAATCCAGCTGATTTTACAGTTTTCTCAACCTGTGCTTGTGTTATAGCATTTTTAGATTGAATATCTGCTCTTGTTCCGGATGAGAAATCAATACCTAAGTTTAATTTAAATATCGAAATGATAATCAATCCAATAATTACAATTAAAATACTAAGTGAAATAAGTGGCTTAGCTAATTTAACAAAGTTTAACTTTTCATATGATGTTTTTAAATCATGTACATCTTTACCTTCATTAATATCATGTCTATTCTTCTTCTTAACACCAAATAACCAGTATTGTTTTTTAAAGAAGTTTGAAGATACCAGTAATGATAACAACCCTCTTGATAAGAATACTGCGGTTACAAATATCATTAAGATACCTAAGAGTAACATCGTTGCGAAGCCTTTGACTGAACTTTCTCCAAAGAAGAAAAGCACAGCCGCAGCAATGACAGTTGTTAAATTGGAATCAAATATAGTTAAGAATGAACTTTTATTTGCTTTAGAATACGCTTGTTTAAGCGTGCGTCCAATTCTTAGTTCATCTTTAATACGTTCATACATAATGATATTGGCATCGACAGCCATACCTACACCTAAAACTAATGCCGCCAATCCAGGTAGAGTTAATACACCTGATATGAAATTGAATGCGACTAAAGTTAAATAAATATAAGTGGTTAGCGCAATGATTGCAACTAAACCAGGCAAACGATAGAAACCAAGCATAAATAAATAAATTAATGCTATACCTACAATTGATGCAAACATGGTCTTATCTAAAGCATCTTGACCAAATTGTGCACCAACAGAGTTAGAGTAAATTTCTTTTAAATCAACTGGTAATGAGCCGGCATTTAATAACTCAGCTATTTGTTTCGCTTCTTCAACACCTTTTTTACCATTGAAGCCACCTGAAATTTCAACACTACTAGAATTAATAGGTTGGTCTACACTCGCTGCAGATATAAATTTAGGCTTTTTACCTTCTTGTTGCTTTTTAGCTTCTTTCTTGTAACTATCGCCTTTTTCGAAATCTAACCAAACTACCATGACATTGTCACGTTTTTTAGAAATCTTTTCAGTTACTTTCTTAAATTTATCTTTACTTTTTACTTTAAATGTAACTGTTGGTTGATTAGTTTCTTGTTTGAATTCTTGTTTAGCAGAGCCTTGTTTAATGTCTGAACCAGACATTAAAACATGATCTTCAGCATCTCTAATTGTTAAATTAGCTTGTGTCGATAATAATTTACGCGCTTGTGCTTGATCCTTAATACCTGCTAATTGTACACGAATTCGATTAGGATCTTCGATTTGTATTTTCGGTTCTGATACACCTAGAACATTTACACGATTTTCTAATGTTTGAGATGTAGCCTGAAGTGCTTTTTTATCAATTTTATCTCCTTTATTTAAAGGATCTACTTGGAAGAGGACTTCAAAACCACCTTGCAAATCTAGACCTAAATTAACATTTTTAACTACATTCTTATACGTCATACCCATTCCAGTGAATAGTAGAGCTACGAGGAGTATGAATGCAATTATTCTACTCGTTTTCTTCACATGAACACCTCATTATTTACTTATGTATCTAGAATACTCGATGAATAAATTATCGTGCAAGTTAAAATGATATTACGTTCACTTTAACGGACTTACTTATATTAACATACTCATAGAAATAGTGAAATTATTGTCTAAAAATGCAACAATTTTATAATAATTTTTCTATTTAAACAATGCTAAAAAAACCTGAGACAGAAATTGTCCCAGGCATTCTTAACATTATAATAATCAATACAGAAGTTAAAATGAATTTATCTTATTCATTTAAGACTAAAATACCATTACAGTAGAAAGATAAAATATTCCATAAGCTATTTATCCCCTACATTTAGGCATCAATCTGTATTTATGAAGGGTCTACTTGTTTTATTGCTGGTTTTTCAAAAGTCATTTCTGTTCCATTACTATTTACAGTAATGATTACAGAAGTTTCATCTACAGCTTTAATAGTTCCTTTAATACCACCGATTGTAGTAATCTTTTGACCCGCTTCTACACGGTTAATCATTGCACGATGTTCTTTTGCACGTTTTTGTTGTGGTCTTATTAATAAGAAATACATTACAACCAATAATAAAATTGGTATAATCAATGAAGTTAATTCCATTTTAGTTACTCCTCTTTAAAAGTTTTTAGGGTTTTCTACATTTAATCCATATTGTTCAAAGAATTCATCTTTAAAATCTAAAAGACGGTCTTCTCGAATGGCTTGCCTAATATCTTCCATTAATTTTAGCAGAAAATGTAAATTATGAATAGTAGTAAGACGGATACCAAAAGTTTCTTCCGCTTTAACTAGATGTCTAATATAAGCTCTTGTGTAATGTTGACATGTATAACAGTCACATTGTTCATCAAGTGGTCTTAAATCATCTGCATATTTAGCGTTTTTAACAACTAATCGACCATTTGATGTCATACAAGTACCATTTCTAGCAATTCTAGTAGGCAATACACAATCAAACATATCCATACCCCTAATGCTACATTCAATCAAAGCATCAGGAGAACCTACTCCCATTAAATATCTAGGTTTATCTTTCGGCATAAATTGTTCTGTATGTTCAACCATGTCATACATAACAGGTTTTGGCTCACCTACAGACAGCCCTCCTATTGCATACCCTGGAAAATCAAGATTGACAAGTTCTTTAGCACTTTGTTCTCTTAAGTCTTTGTATTCTCCACCTTGAATAATGCCGAACAGTGCTTGATCTTCAGGGCGTTGATGTGCTTTTAAACATCTGGATGCCCATCGAGTTGTACGTTCGATTGAATCTTTGACGTACTCATATTCAGCTGGCATTGGTGGACATTCATCAAATGCCATCATAATATCAGAACCTAAATCATTCTGTATTTGCATAGACTTTTCAGGACTCAAAAATAGTTTTGAGCCATTAGTATGATGTCTAAATTCTACACCTTCTTCAGAAATTTTACGCAAATTACTTAAACTAAATACTTGGAAACCACCAGAATCTGTTAAAATTGGACCGTCCCAATTCATGAATTTGTGTAATCCCCCAGCGTGCTTGATAATATCATTTCCTGGTTGTAACCACAAATGATATGTGTTTCCTAATATAATCTTTGCTTCTATGTCTCTTAATTCTTCCGGGCTCATTGTTTTAACTGTTGCTTTTGTCCCAACCGGCATAAACATTGGTGTTTCAAAAGATCCATGCGGTGTATGTACAATTCCTAATCTGGCACCGGATTGTTTACATGTTTTTATATGCTCATATGTCACTGCAGGCATATGTTAAACCTCACATTCTTTTATATAATTAACATTGCATCTCCAAAGCTAAAGAATCGATACTCCATTTCAACAGCTTTATGATAAGCATTTAAAATATATTTTTTACTGCTAAATGCTGAAACTAGCATGACTAACGTTGATTTAGGTAAGTGGAAATTAGTAATTAACCCATCTATCGCTTTAAACTCAAAGCCAGGATAAATAAAGATATCAGTCCATCCACTTGTAGCAACAAATTGAGGATGATCACGACGTATCGTTTCTAATGTACGCGTTGATGTTGTCCCAACTGATATCACACGCTTACCATTTTCTTTTGTTTGATTTAATAAATCAGCCGTTTCTTGTGTCATTTGATAATACTCACTATGCATTTCGTGATCATCGATATTATCAACACTTACGGGTCTAAAGGTTCCTAATCCAACATGTAATGTAATAAAGGCAATATGAACCCCTTTTTGTTCAATTTTATTTAATAAATCATCAGTAAAATGTAAACCTGCTGTTGGTGCAGCTGCTGATCCACTTTCTTTAGCATAAACCGTTTGATACCTATCAGGATCATCTAATCTTTCTTTAATATATGGAGGTAATGGCATCTCACCTAATTCATCTAAGCGTTCTTGAAGTATACCCTCATAATGTAGACGCATAATACGCCCGCCCTGTTCGAGTTCCTCAATACACTCAGCAACGATTTTACCATCTCCAAAATTTAGACGATGACCTTTTTTAATTCTCTTTGCAGGTTTAAGTAAAACTTCCCAATCATTACCTTCAATTTGGGTGAGCATTAGCATTTCAACTTTAGCACCAGTTTCTTCTTTTAGGCCAAATAATCTAGCAGGCATAACACGTGTATCATTAAGAACTAATGTATCACCTGGCTCAAAATAATGGATGACATCTCTAAAATGTAAGTGTGTCATCTCACCAGTATCTTTTCTAAGAACTAACAATCTACTTTGGTCTCTGTTTTTTAGTGGTGTTTGTGCAATGAGAGACTCTGGCAAATGATAATCGAAATCTTCGATATTCAAATTATTTCCTCTTTTCGTTAGTAGTATTAAAGTGTTCAAAGGCTAAAGCAGTTGCTTTTCTCCCACGTGGAGTCCTTTCCAAGAAACCTTTTTGGATTAAGAAAGGTTCATATACATCTTCTATAGTCACTCGTTCTTCACCTATTGAAACTGCAATTGTATCTAATCCAACAGGACCACCGTTGTACTGATTAATAATACAATTCATCATTTTATGGTCGATGTAATCTAAACCTTGTTGATCGACCTGCAATAATTGTAATGCTCGTTTAGTCGTTTCAATATATATCTGATCATCTTCATTTACTTGTTGGAAGTCTCTTACACGTTTTAGTAACCTATTCGCTATCCTAGGTGTACCTCTAGAGCGACGAGCTAATTCTAAAGCACTTTCCTTATCGATGTCCGTTCCAAGCACCTCTGCAGTTCGCGTGATGATTTCCTTTAAATCATTTTCATTATAGTACTCTAATCTAAGATGCACACCAAAACGATCTCTTAACGGGCCCGTCAAACTACCGGCTCTTGTCGTTGCTCCAACTAATGTAAAAGGCGGCAAATCTATTCGAATGCTTCTTGCTTCATCGCCTTTACCAATAATGATATCTAAGAAAAAGTCCTCCATAGCAGGGTACAGAACTTCTTCAACAACACTACTTAATCTATGAATTTCATCGATAAATAACACATCACCTGGCTGTAACCCAGATAATATCGCTGCTAAGTCACCTGGTCTTTCTAAAGATGGTCCTGAAATAGTACGAATATTTACATCCATCTCATTAGCAATGATATTTGATAGAGTCGTTTTACCTAGTCCTGGAGGACCAAATAACAAGACATGATCGAGAGGCTCTTGTCTAAGTTTGGCAGCCTTGATAAAGACTTCTAAATTACTTTTTATAGAGGATTGACCTATATACTGCTTTAATTGTGTTGGTCTTAGTGATAATTCCAAGTCAGTATCTTCATTATGAAATTCTTGATCGACCATTCTTTTATCCATTTGACTTCCTCCATTAAGAAACTAGTGTTTGTAGTCCTATTTTAACGGCTTCATCCACACTATTCACATTATGTTTGTTGAGTGATTTTTCTACTTTACTTAATTCTCGTTTAGAATAGCCCAGTGCTTGTAAAGCTAATAGTGCTTCAGATATAATTTGATTTTGCTCATTACCATTAACTTGAGTTTGTAATAAATCGTCACTATTTTCTTCAGTAATTGTAACCTTCCCTTTTAAATCTAACACAATTTGTCTTGCAGTTTTCTTTCCTATCCCAGGAAATTGTGTTAAATAAGCATCATTTTCATTTTCGATAGCTAATTTAACTTCATGTGGTGTACTTGAAGCAAGTATCGCCAAAGCGGATTTAGGTCCTATACCAGTCACTTTTATTAAGCTAAGAAACATTTCTTTTTCCTCTTCATTGATAAAGCCATATAGTAATTGGGCATCTTCTCGTACAATTAGTGAAGTATAAATTTGGACTTCTTTTTCAAGATATTTTTGAAAACGATACGAATTAGGCGTTTGTATTTCATAACCTATGCCACATGTCTCAACTACTACATGTGTAGGGAACAATTGAGATAATGTTCCTTTAATATATGCATACATGTCAGTACTCCTTTACATAGTCATACTTATTAAGTCTACTTTAGTTACATGATTTATCTCTCTTAATGATTCAATGACCTCGTCAATGGATAAATTAGAATTTCTCGCATTCAAAGATAATGTGATTGTCGCTTTATCTTCAATTGGAACACTTTGATGTATTGTCAAAACTGATAATTTAAGTTGCGAGATTGCATTAAGAACTTGGGCTAACATTCCAACAATATCATTTACATATAAAATCAAAGTAAATTCTCTTTGATCTAATATTTTTTCATCTACTGGAAATATTGTCTCTCTGTATTTGTAAAATGCACTTCTAGAGAGATTGAATTGTTTTACAGCATCATAAATGGACAAATTCGAATTATTTTTTAAAGCATCCTTAACTTTTAAAGTTTTGATGACAGATTCTGGTAGTACATCTTCTCTAATTAAATAAAATTTTCGATTGTCTTTATTGTCCAATTTAGACACCCCTATTCGACAAATTCAAATTCTCCACCTAAGATTCTAACAATATCACCATTGCTACAACCTCTCTCTCTTAAAGCATCATCAATACCCATTGACCGCATTTGTCTTGCAAACCTTCTTACAGCTGGATCACTATTGAAATCAGTCATTTTAAACATTCTTTCAATAGCATTGCCACTCACTACATATGCGCCGTCATCATCTCTAGAAATAGTAAATTTATCTGCTGATGGTGTGTGTTTATATAATACACGATTAACACCTAAATTCTCATCTTCTTCAACCGAGAAGTCAACATCTTTAACTTCCTCGAGCTTATCAGCAATTTGATATAATAATTGATCAATATTGTCTCTCGTAATAGTTGAAACAGGAACGACTGTCACATCATTATCTAATTGTTCCTTAAAAAGTGACAAATTCCCTTGTGAATCAGGTAAATCCATTTTATTTGCTACTATAATTTGCGGACGATCTTCTAAGCGTTGTTTATAATTTATTAATTCTTGATTAATAATTTTATAATCATCTAATGGGTCTCGACCTTCTGACCCACTCATATCAATCATATGGACAATCACTTTAGTTCGTTCAACATGTCTTAAGAATTGATGTCCAAGGCCGACACCATCAGAAGCGCCCTCAATTAATCCTGGTAAATCTGCCATAACAAAACTTCTATGATCAGGCGTTGAAACGACACCTAGATTAGGTTTTATTGTCGTAAAATGATAAGCACCTATCTTAGGTTTCGCTTTAGAAACTATTGAAAGCAATGTGGATTTACCAACACTAGGAAAACCTACTAATCCAACATCTGCTAACAATTTTAACTCTAAAGTTACTTCTAATTCTTCGCCTGGCTCACCATTTTCACTAAAATCAGGTGCAGGATTTCTAGGGGTAGCAAATCTTGAGTTACCACGCCCGCCACGTCCTCCTCTAGCTACAATAGCACGTTGGCCATCTTCAACCAAATCTGCAAGCACTTCTTCACTTTCAACACTTTTAATAATTGTACCTGGTGGTACTTTTAACACTAAGTCTTCCGCATTTTTACCATGCATGTTGCTACTTTGACCATTTTCGCCTTTTTTAGCTTTAAAATGTCTTTGATATCTGAAATCTAATAAAGTTCTCAATCCTTCATCCACCTCAAATATCACAGAAGCACCTTTACCACCGTCGCCACCAGCTGGACCACCAAAAGGTACATATTTTTCTCTTCTATAAGCAGTGATGCCATTACCTCCATCACCAGCTTTTAGAGATATTTTCACTTGATCGACGAACATATATCTCACCTCTTTTACTCCGAAATTTTCATCTTATTAATTATATCACTATACATAATGATATAAAAACTATAGTCAATAAGTATTTTTACCTAAACAAAATAAAACACCAGAAGTATTCACTTCTGGTGTTTACTAGACAAAATTATTCAGCAACTGCGTATACAGAAACTTGCTTTTTGTCGCGACCTTTGCGTTCAAACTTAACAACGCCGTCGATTTTAGCGAATAATGTATCATCGCCACCACGACCTACATTTTCACCAGGGTAGATTTTAGTACCACGTTGGCGATAAAGAATAGAACCACCTGATACATATTGACCATCAGCACGTTTTGCACCTAAACGTTTAGACTCAGAGTCACGTCCGTTTTTTGTAGAACTTACCCCTTTTTTAGATGCGAAGAATTGTAAGTTTAATTTTAACATCGGGATACACCTCACTTATAATTTAATTTGATATTTTCATTATATTCTTCTTCTATCGTTTGTAAAGAAACTAACATTGCTTGAAGAATTAATTGAGCTTTTTTGTTATTCGTATCAACACTTCTTATATGAAAATATCCGCCGTCATCTTCATAGTTGATATCTGGCTTCTCTGATGTTAATCCCATTATAGCATTAACACTTCCAAATAAGACTGCTGATGCTCCTGCACAGACAATATCATGACCATATTCACCATGATTTGCATGACCATCCATGACTACATCTGTGACCTTACCTTCGTCATTAACCGTAATATCAACAGTAATCATACGATTATGCGTTGATTTTATCGATAGTTAATTTAGTATATGGTTGACGATGGCCTTTTTTACGTTTAGAGTCTTTACGACGTTTGTAAGTGAAGACAGTAATTTTTTTACCGCGTCCTTGTTTATTAACTGTCGCAGTTACTGATGCACCTTCAACTGTTGGAGCACCAACTTTAACTGAGTCGCCACCTACAAATAAAACTTTATCAAAAGTGAAAGAGTCACCTTCGTTAGCATTTAATTTTTCAACGTAGATTTCTTGACCTTCTTCTACTTTGATTTGTTTTCCACCTGTTTCAATAATAGCAAACATACTTTGCACCTCCTATATAATAAGTCACGCCATATACAGGTGACAATATGATTGTACTTCAACCTGTATGTGAGCGGTTGTATGTAGCTTGAAACCACTCAACTACTGCATCTTACCATCACTAAGCCTTACTGTCAATTGTGTTTTTTATTTTTTTAGTAAATTTAATAATAATAGGAAATAACATAATTAGTAGTAAAAAATTAATGATGAGAGTTGGAATAAGTCTTAATAATACAAACTCTATTAAATTAAATTCAATGAAACCTATTACTCCATAAATCATAGCCACATATATTTCTAAAAATACTGTGGATAATAAAATGATAAAAAATAATACAGAATAATCACGATAAAAGATCTTAAAAAATTTATCAACTATAACAACTAAAATGATATATCCAAACATATATAGACCATATATACTTCCGAAATATAAATCAGTTACTATTCCGAAGAAGAAAGCTAAAGACATAGCAACGCCAAAACCTCGGTAAACAGTCATGATAAGAATGTACATGATAGTTAAATGTGGTACAAAAATAATATCAATTTTTCCGAAATGCATGGGGATGGTAAGCCCTATAATGGTATCAATATAAAATAGAAGTATTCCTATTAGAAAGTAATAAAAAGTACGCATTAATTATCACTACCTTCATTAGGAATAGTACTAACATCACGTTTAGCAACATATACATGAGTTAAATCTGTCATATCAGCTCCAGTTTTGACCCGTACTTGTTTTGCAAGCCCGTATTGATCATTTTCGACTTTTGTTACTTCACCTATATACAACCCACTAGGTAATTGATCTGCTAATCCACTTGTTACTACTTTATCTCCTTTTTTAACGCTATCTTTGTTATTAATATCACTTATGATCAATTCTTCGTTTTTATTGTCGTATCGATCAATTAAACCAAAAATATTCTTAGTACCGTGGTGAATATTAACAGATAATTTTCCTGCCCGAGTATGAGTGGAAATAAGGTCTACTTGTGATGAAAATTGATTAACTTTGGTTACTCTTCCAACTAATCCTTCTGATGTCATGACGGCCATATTATTTTTTATACCTGCTTTAGAGCCCTTATCTATTAATATCGTATTCATCCATTGATCTGGGTTTCTCGCAATAACTGTAGTAGAAATAGGTTCATATTTTGATAAATCTTTGATATCAAGTTCTTTTTTATATTTCTTATTTTCTGATTCTAACTCTTCATTTTTAGCTTCAAGTTGTTTGATTTTATTTTTATCCTTTTTTGAGCTTCCTTTTTCAAATAAATCACCAATAGATCCAGTAACAAATTGAATTGGATAACTAATAACTCTTTGTCCAAATGATACAGAGTCCCCTACGTATTGTTCAGGTGGAGATTGGGTCTGAGAACGTATCGATAACCCTATTAATGCAATAAAAATAATCATTGCACACAAAACGACAATGAGCTTGTTATTTCTAAAAAACTTAAGCACCCAGAACACCTCTATATGACTAAAATTAGTATCTTTATATATTTTATATTACTCATTCAGTTAAATAAAGCACTAACTTTACGAAATTGATTCTATTTTATTATTTGCCACTTTAGAACTAACATTAACTAATCTAATTAATAAAATAGATAGATTAAACGAGCTTTGGAAAACGGCACTAAATCTTGATATAACTAGACTTCAAATAATTTTTCAGTATAATCATTAGCTGTCAGAACATAAAAGTACCTGGAACAAAATTCATCGTCCCAGGCTTAACACAAAGATCAAGATTTTATTTTTATTAAAATGATAAAAATATTTATATCATTCTAAAATGAGCAATTTTACTTACTGTATTACACTTACTGATTCACTTTACTTTGATAAGCTATTCTTTATCTTTCTTATTTGAAGACTTCTCTTTCTTTTCATCCTCACTATAAAGTGTTTCTTCTTTTCTCCAGCGAGCAAAAAGATTTTGCGCTTTTGCTTGTTCATTAGCTTGTTTTTCTTTCGATTGTTCAGCCATTTTGAATCACACCAACCTTTATAAATAATCTATATAAACCCTAACGTATTTAAAACTGGTTTTCAAATGAATCATTCCTATTGTTATTGATAGGCTTCAATTGGCTTCAAATTAATAGGTTGCTTTAATTGATTTAAGTCTTCGTTCATTTCGAATTCAGTATTATAAACTCGGATATAATCATCACCAAATTTATAAATAATAAATTCATCACCTTGTTGACCAGCAAGATATTCGTCATTGAATCCCATACGTTCTAATCCTGAAACAGACATAAATTCTGCCTTATCAATCATATTAAAAACTGTCTTGATTTGACTTGCTGGAACATTATTGATGATATCATTATCTTTTAAAATGTAACTTTTATCGTTACTAGGCTGTGAATAGAGTGTATTATTTTTTTGACTCGCTTTTTGTGTGATATTTTGATGATGATTGTTCATATCATTAAGTGGGTTCCATTCTTGATTTTTGAGAAATGGTGCATGTTGAAGAGCTATATATATAATCAATATTATCGCTATTACTGCAATAATATTTTTTATAACACTAAAGATATACCTCATACGAACCCCCCCTTTACAAATCAAATTTAGTATAATTTAAAATATTTTTCATTACATCAGACTATAGCCGTATAGATGATGTATCTATAGACCGATGGCAAATCTGTTAATATAATATATAATACTACATATACAATATAAGTGATTTAAGGAGGTTCAACACAATGAGCATTTTAACGATTATTTTAATTGTTTTGCTAGTCATCCTCTTATTTAAAGTTGGATTATCTATATTACGCTTTTTGATTTCAGCTGGCATTGTTTTGTTATGTATCTATTTAGGCTATCAAGGTGTATTATGGTTATTTGAGCATTTTCAAAACTTTTCAGGTTTTATTCAATAATAAATGATAAGTTAGCTATACAAATTTTTTAATTAAAATTGTTAATGTATTTAGCTAGCTTTTTTATTCATCAAAATACCCCGCTTCGACTAAACTCGTAAATTTATTATCACCAATAATAATATGATCAAGTAAATTTATACCTAATATATCTCCGCACTCTTTAAGTCTATAAGTTGTAGTAATATCCTCTTTCGAAGGTGTTACATCACCTGAAGGATGATTATGTACAACTATTATTGAATTAGAAGACTCTCTTATTGCAATATTAAATACTTCTCTTGGATGAATAATCGAACTATTCAATGTGCATTTATATACCCAAGCTTGTTTTGTGACTATATTTTTTGAGTTAAGTAAAAGTACAACAAAATGTTCTTGCTCTAAATCTTTCATTGTCGACATCATCAGACTAGCAACATCACTAGGATGTGTAATCTGTACTTTGTCTAAGGTGCTTGTAGAATTTATACGTTCACCTAGTTCAAATGCAGCCTGCAATATTACAGCTTTATAAAGTCCAATGCCCTTTATTTTCAGTAGATCATTTATAGACATTTTTTTTAAATCTCTAATTGTGGATTGTTGCTTCAATAATTCGTTTGCAATGTCTATACTAGAAAATCCTTTTCTACCAGTGTTTAAGAGAATTGCTAAAAGTTCAACATTAGATAGAGTTTTAGCGCCATATGTAATTAAACGCTCTCTAGGTTTTTCATGCAGAGCCATTTCATTTATTCTCAATAAAATTCTCCCCCTAAAAGAAATAAAATGTGACGATAAACTAATGAAGTTACTACGAATGATATGAATATAAATGGTATTAAAGGTAAATATTTAATATCTTTAAAAGAAAAAAATTTTAAAATTATGGCAAAAATCCCCCCAATAATAAACGTAAATACAACAATAAAAAAGAAAAAATTTAACGGAAATATAAGTCCCAATATGTTAAAAAGCAATATGTCTCCATACCCTATAAATTTAGATGCGAATAGATAAATGACATGTGAAATCAAAAATATCATTACAAAATTACCAAAATAGGTTTGGGTTACGAAAACGGATACGATTGTGTATACAAATAAGAGTCTTAAATCTATATGCATTGAGTGAATATCGTAAAGACACATCGTCAGTAGAAACAGGAAAGTTGTTAAAAATAATGTGAAGTGTATATTAAAATGAGTAGGATAAAAGAAGAAAATCGCACTAAACGAAACGAATTCTCCGATTAAATATAACCGTTGTAATGGTTGATTACAACAACGAGATTGTCCACGAAGTTTTAAAAAACTTATAATAGGCAGTAAATCTAAGGGTTTAATGATAGTATGACAAAAATCACAGTGAGACCTAGAATAAAGGTATTGAAGTTTTAATATATTTTGATTGCAAAATTGATAAAGAAAACTAAATATAATGCTACAAGTATAGGCAAGTAATAGCATATATCACACTCCTCAATATTTATTATAAGCAGTCTTAAATAAAAGTAAATATGAGGGGAATTTTACAATTCATTCGTGAGTATGTCTTTTTTCTATACTTTAATAAACATAAATTATTAAAGAAGATTATACAAAGAAAGAGTGAAACTTACAGTTTTAACTGCAGTTGTCACTCTTTTGAATTTAATTAAAATTAATTTTTGCTTTTACCTCACTGATGAAGTATAAACTTCCAGTAATAATCAGCCCATCACCTTCGTAATTTTCAATAAAATCAACATAATCATCAATTAAATGTAAATTATCTAATTTCAATTCTTCGGCAATTTCTTCTTTAGCTAATGCTTTTGGAAACTCAAAATCTGCTATATAGAATTTTGAGGCAATATCATTTAATTTGTTAATCATACTATGAATTGGCTTTCCTTTAATGGCAGAAAATAAAATATCAATTTTATCTCTTCCATAATAATGTCTAATTGTGTCTACTAACGCATCAACACTTTCATTATTGTGAGCACCGTCAACAACCATTAATGGTTGTTCTTTTACTTGTTCTATTCTACCTGTCCAGTTCACAGATTCTATACCGTCTATCATTTTATTAAAATCTAGTTCTATAATTTGTCTTTCATTTAATTCAATGAGAGCAGTAATTGCAAGTGCTGCATTTTCCTTTTGATGTTCCCCTAACATATTAAGAATGATAGTTTCTAATTCATAATCTTTATACCGGTATGTGAACTCATCATCTTGGGAGACAACGGTAATCTCCCGATCCAATTCGATTGGTTTTGCGTTTTGTTCTAGCGCATAATCTCTCACATACTTTAAAGCATCGTCATTTTTCACCGCATAAACAATCGGTATATGTGGTTTAATTATAGCTGCCTTGTCTTTTGCGATATCTAAATAAGTTGTACCTAAGATATCTGTATGGTCAAGTCCTATACTTGTGAGTATGGATAGAACAGGTTTAAAAACATTCGTCGAATCATTTTTTATTCCTAAACCTGCTTCAATTATCACAAAATCAACAGGATTTATCTCACCAAAGTAAAGGAACATCATTGTTGTTATAATCTCAAATTCAGTAGCCCCACCTAAATCTGTTTCTATCTCTAAGGCTTCACTAACAGGTTTAACTTGTTCAACTAATTGAACAAGTTCATCGTTCATAATTGGTACACCATTTAAACTGATACGTTCATTGAAACTTTCGATAAATGGTGAGGTAAATGTTCCGACTGAGTATCCGTTCTCAATTAATGCGGTTCTCAAGTATGCAACAGTTGAACCTTTACCATTTGTTCCACCCACATGAATACCTCTTATTTTATGTTGGGGATTATTTAATTGTTCTAGCATCCATTCCATACGTTTGACGCCAGGTTTGATACCAAATTTAGATCTTTCGTGTATCCAATACAAGCTGTCTAGGTAATTCATGATCATGCTCCTATGCCTTTAATTGTTCAATTCTTGATTTAACACCATTATATTTTTCTTGATAATGTTGTTGTTTTTCTTTTTCTTCATTAATTATTTTTTCTGGTGCTTTATTTACAAAATTCTCATTGGATAACTTTTTATCTACTCTATCTAACTCGCCTTGTAATTTATCTAATTCTTTTTCAAGTCGAGCAATTTCTTTGTCCATATCAATAAGACCTTCTAATGGCAGAACTACCTTACCAGCAACTACTACAGATGTCATTGCTTTTTCTGGAATTTCAATCTCAGTATCAATAGTCAATTGACTTGGATTACAGAATTTGTGTAGGTAACTTATGTTATCCATAAGTGTTTGTTTAATCTTTTCATCTTTAGTTTGAATTAAAATCGGTATTGCTTTAGATAACGGTGTATTAACTTCAACTCTTGATTGACGGACAGACTTAATAATTTCAACTAATTGTTCCATTGTTTGTTTACTTTCATTAAAGATTAATGCTTGATCAACAGTTGGCCAGTTAGCTTTAACAATTGTTTCTCCATGGTGTGGAAGACTTTGCCAAATTGTTTCTGTCACAAAAGGCATAAATGGATGTAACATTTTCATTATTTTATCTAAAACATAACTAAGTACTGATCGCGTCGTTTGCTTTTGAGATTCGTCCTTGCCATTCATAGGTATCTTGCTCATTTCAATATACCAGTCACAGAACTCATCCCAAATGAAATTATAAAGTGCACGACCTACCTCACCAAATTCGTATTTGTCACTTAATTCGGTTACTGTAGATATCGTTTCATTTAATCTAGTCAATATCCATTGATCTGCTAATGACAAATTACCACTTAGGTCTATATCTTCGACTTTAAAACCTTCACCAATATTCATTAAACTAAAACGTGCAGCATTCCATATTTTATTAATGAAATTCCAAACTGATTCAACTTTTTCAGTAGAATATCTCAAGTCATGACCTGGTGAAGATCCTGTTGCTAAAAAGTAACGTAGACTGTCAGCGCCATACTCGTCAATAACATCCATTGGATCAACACCATTACCTAATGATTTACTCATTTTGCGTCCATCTTCAGCTCTGACTAAACCGTGGAGTAATACATCATTAAATGGTCTTCTATCAGTAAATTCTAATCCTTGGAAAATCATACGGGCTACCCAGAAGAAAATGATGTCATAACCAGTAACTAATGCATTTGTCGGATAATATCGTTTAAAATCATCAGCATTTGTGTCAGGCCATCCTAATGTTGAAAACGGCCAAAGTGCGCTTGAGAACCATGTATCTAATACATCCTCATCTTGTATCCAATTCTCGATGTCTTCAGGCGCTTCTTCACCAACAAAGACTTCACCTGTGTCTTTATGATACCAAGCAGGTATTTGGTGTCCCCACCATAGTTGACGTGAAATCGTCCAATCTCTAATTTCTTCCATCCAGCGATTGAATGTATTTTCAAATCTACCTGGGAAAAAGTCAATTCTATCTTTTGTATTTTGATTATCCAAAGCTCTTTGTGCCAAAGGTTTCATTTTTACAAACCATTGTGTGGACAAATAAGGTTCTACAATTGCACCAGAACGTTCAGAATGTCCAACTGAATGTGTATGTTCTTCAATTTTTATAACAAGATCTTGTTCTTTTAAGTCTTTAACAAGCTGATTTCTACAATCAAATCTATCCATCCCTTTGTATTTATCAGCTTTTTCGTTCATCTTACCATATTCATCCATGACTATAATATTTTCTAATTGATGTCTTTGACCAATTTCAAAGTCATTAGGGTCATGTGCCGGAGTAACTTTCATCGCTCCTGAACCAAATTCAATATCAACGTATTCATCAGCTAAAATAGGTAACTCTCTTCCTACAATAGGTAATATAACTGTTTTACCAATCACATCTTTATATCTTTCGTCATTTGGATTTACAACGATAGCAGTGTCACCTAACATAGTCTCAGGACGTGTAGTAGCTATTTCTATATATCCATTCCCATCAGCATAAGGATATTTAAAATGATAAAAAGCACCTTGGACATCTTCATGAATGACTTCAATATCTGATAAAGCTGTTCTAGCTTTAGGATCCCAGTTAATAATTCTTTCGCCACGATAAATAATACCTTTATTATATAAATCAACAAATACTTTTCTTACAGCTTTACTTAAACCATCATCTAATGTAAAGCGTTCTCTACTATAATCTAACCCTAAGCCAAGTTTAGCCCATTGTTGTCTAATAAATGTTGCATATTCTTCTTTCCAATCCCATGCTTGCTGTAAAAATTTCTCTCTTCCTAAGTCGTATCTGGATATACCTTGTTCATTAAGTTTTGCTTCAACCTTTGCTTGAGTTGCTATACCAGCATGATCCATACCAGGCAGATATAAAGTATCGTATCCTTGCATTCTTTTCATTCTAGTTATTATATCTTGTAATGTAGTATCCCATGCATGACCTAAATGTAATTTACCTGTAACATTAGGGGGCGGAATTACAATTGTATATGCCTCTTTAGATTTATCTTCAGATGGTTTAAAGTAACCATTACTTACCCATTCCTCATAACGACCCTTTTCAACTTCTCTTGGATCATATTTTGGTTTCATTTCCATATGTCTACCTCCTAAAAAATAAAAGAACATCCATCCTATAAAAAATAGGACGGATGTTCTGTTCCGTGGTACCACCTATATTCAAGAAGAAATAATTCATTCTTTTCTTCAAGCACTTAAGTCTCTGATTAACGCTCATACACGCTTCTACCTACTTGTCATCTATGTTTCAATAGAAGTTATAAAATAGGGCTACCTTCAGACTTAATCATTTACATATTCACAGCCACCATATGCTCTCTTTAAAATGATATAAACTTACTCTTCCCAAATAATATATTCTTTTACCCATTTATATTATAATGGATATTAAAATAAGTCAATGTATTGGAGATGAATTTATGAACGAATGTGCTTTTAACACAACTGATTCCACATATCTAGAGTATCATGATTATTATTGGGGACAACCAATCTATGATAGCAAAGAATTATTTAAGCTAATGGCTCTTGAATCACAACATGCAGGTTTATCATGGTTGACAATATTAAAGAAAAAGGAATCGTATGAACAGGCATTTTACAACTTTGAACCTCAATTTATCGCACAAATGACTGAAAAGGATATTGATCATTTAATGAAATTCCCAAACATTATTCACAATCGTAAAAAATTAGAAGCAATTGTGAGCCAAGCGAAGGGATATTTAAAAATCGAAAAAGACTATGGTAGTTTTAGTAAATTTTTATGGTCCTATGTAAATCATCAACCCATAAATATGGGTTATAAAAAACCTAGAGATCGTAAAAAAGTTGATCAACGAGCTACTCAATTATCAAAAGATTTAAAAGCATATGGTTTTAAATTTTTAGGTCCAGTAACCGTGTTCTCATTTTTAGAAGCTGCTGGATTGTATGACTCACATCTTGAAGGATGTCCATTTAAACCAAATCATGGGTGAAACATAGCTAAAAGTTGGGCTATGGGTATTCAAACAATATGAGTTTTTTCACACATACTAAAAGTTTACAACGTTTAATTTATCCAAATTTCACTTTTAAATAATTACATTTGCTCGCAAATATTTTCAAAGTTTTATTTAAAAAACGTATAACTCAGGTCATTAAAATCATTTTTCATTTAATCTAATATTAATAAAATAACCAATTAGTGGCGCAATGACAAATAATATAAAAAATATTCTAAAAATGTGATAGCTTGAAATCATCGCTACATCAGCTCCAGTAGCCATAGCCACTAAAACTATTTGACTCATACCTCCTGGTGCTGCTCCTAAAAACAATTCATTGATGGATTCATTAGTAATCAAATGTATTCCTATTATCATTATAAACGTTGTGACTATGAGCATTATATTTTGAAAGACTATTGCTATTGCAATTCTTCCCTTTAAATCACTCATTAAGTTGGCAATCTGTAATCCAATACGTATCATATAAATAAGTTGCGCTGTGGCTAACAACCAATGATCTAGTGAAAATGTTAAATGTGTTGTCATATTCCATATAATTAAAACTATTATAGGTGCTAATAATTGTTTAGTGGGGAAGTTAATTTTTGACATTCCTATATAGATGATACCCACCATTGAGAATAAGATGATTATTTGCCATATATTTAAAGTCTGAGAAAGTGCAGGTACTTCCATTGTAGGATGATTCATTTCATGATGATTATCCTGAAAAAAATACGAAATAAGTGGTACTAAAATAACAACAAATATTACACGTGATGTCTGTGTTAAACTCACAACTAATATATTTGCTTTCTTATTTTCTTCTGCCATCACTAACATTTGGCTTAGCGCACCTGGTATGACACTTAAAATTGCAGTTTCTAAATTCACTTGTGCAATTTTCTTAAAAAAGAATGCAATTATCAAAGCTAATAAAATTAGTAGGATAGTGACAAAAACGATAGTTGACCAATTTTTACTTATGTCTTTAATCACTTGTTGTGTAAATGTAGAGCCAATTTGAACTCCAAGTAATATTAAACCGATTTGACTTAACCAAAATGGCCATCGAATTTTTAATTTTAATACTTTTACACATAATAACGCCGCTAATATTGGTCCAAACATAAATGGCAAAATCACATGTAACATTTTTAATAATAGACTTAACATAATAGCAATTAATAATATGATTAAATTATTAATAAAATTCCGATTCAAAATACCACTCTACTTTCGTTAAAAGTAAGTCGAAAAAATTTTATAACTTTATTTAAATAAAAGAATAGAACAAAATGCATCTTAAATTCCTTGTCCACCATCGAACCCCAACTTGCTTTGTCTGTTGAATTTCCTAGTGAAATTCTTTTTGTTGGGGCCCCGAACCCCAACTTGCTTTGTCTGTTGAATTTCCTAGTGAAATTCTTTTTGTTGGGGCCCCGAATCCCAACTTGCTTTATCTGTTGAATTTCCTAGTGAAATTTTCTGTATTGATGACATAAAATAGCTTTAAAATTTGATATAAGTGCATCTTCAATTCAGTTATAAACTACTTATAAGTTAAGAAAGTCTAGGACATTGATTTTTGCCCTAGACTCAATTAATTTAAATAATTATATTTTAAAATTATCACACAATACGACTTAATGCATTATCAAATGCTTGAATAGTTTTCTCAATATCATCTTTAGTATGTGCAGTTGATAAAAATGTTCCTTCAAATTGTGAAGGTGGTAAGAAAACACCTTCCTTAGCCATTTCTCTATACATGTTACTAAATAATTTTAAATCACTTTTATTCGCTTCATCAAAATTTGTTACAGGCCCCTCATTTAAGAAGTAACCAATCATTGAACCAGCGCGATTTACTGTGATTGGAACATTGTGCTTAGCAAATACCTCTTTTAATCCTTTTTCAAGTATATCTCCTAGAGAATTAAAATACTCATAAGATTCAGGAGTAAGTTGACTCAATGTTTCATAACCACTAGTCATTGCTAAAGGATTACCTGAAAGTGTGCCGGCTTGATAAATAGTCCCAACAGGAGCAATGTAATCCATAATTTCTTTTTTACCACCAAAAGCTCCAACGGGTAAACCTCCACCTATCACTTTTCCTAAGCAAGTTAAATCAGGTGTTACACCAAAGTATCCTTGCGCACAATTGTAACCTACACGGAAACCAGTCATCACTTCATCAAATATAAGTAATGCTCCATATTCAGTAGTAATATCTCTTAAACCTTGTAAAAATCCATTCACTGGAGACACTACCCCCATATTTCCAGCAACCGGTTCTACAATAACACCAGCAATATCATCGCCATATTTTTCGAACGCTAATTTAAGTGAATCTAAATCATTATATGGCACCGTGATAGTATTTTTAGCAATACCTTCAGGGACGCCTGGTGAATCAGGTAAACCTAGTGTTGCAACACCTGATCCTGCTTTAATCAGTAAAGAATCACTGTGTCCATGATAACACCCTTCAAATTTTATAATTTTATTACGTCCTGTATAACCCCTAGCTAAACGAAGTGTGTCTAAAGTAGCTTCAGTTCCTGAGGAAACCATTCTTACTTTTTCAATTGAAGGTACACGGTCAATCACAAGTTCAGCAAGTTTATTTTCTTGAAGTGTTGAAGCGCCGAAGCTTGTACCTTTATCAACTGCTTCATGTAATTTGGATATAACTTGTTGATTTTTATGTCCAAGAATTAATGGACCCCAACTTAGCACATAATCAATGTATTCATTTCCATCAATATCATATATTTTAGATCCTTCACCATGATCCATAAAAATAGCTGGTGTGTCTACTGATTTAAATGCTCTTACGGGACTGTTAACACCACCAGGCATTAATTTCTCAGCATGTTCCATTGCTTTAATAGATTTTTCAAAACTCATCATATGACCTCCACAATTATCATCTATTTATCTAAATAACGACAGATATCTTTTGCAAAGTAAGTAATTATTAAATCAGCACCTGCACGTTTCATAGATATCATTTGTTCCATAACAATTTTCTCTTCATCTATCCAACCATTTAGCGCTGCTGCTTTTGTCATACTATATTCTCCACTAACATTGTATGCTACAACTGGCACGTTCGTATTATTTTTTACATCTCTAATAATATCTAGATAACTTAAAGATGGTTTAACTATCATCATATCACAACCTTCTTTAAGATCACTTTCCAATTCTCTTAATGCTTCTAAACGGTTTGCAGGATCCATTTGATAGGTTTTTCTATCCCCAAATGAAGGTGCTGAATCTGCAGCATCTCTGAATGGACCGAAAAAGCTTGAAGCATATTTAATACCATAACTCATGATAGGAATATTTTGATATCCCGCTTGATCAAGGCCTTCACGAATTTCAGCAACAAAACCATCCATCATATTGCTTGGAGCAATGATGTCAGCTCCAGCTTCAACTTGAGAAATAGCTGTTTTTACAAGTAATGGAAGTGATTTATCATTGTCTACATCATGCGTATGATCGTCAATAACGCCACAGTGTCCGTGATCTGTGTATTCACAAAGACAAGTATCTGCCACAATAAGTAAATCCTTATATAAATTCTTGGATATTCGTGTCGCTTCTTGAACAACTCCATTATGATCATATGCACCAGATCCGATGTCATCTTTTTCATTTGGAACACCGAAGAACATAATTGCTCTAATACCTAAATCATATGCCTCTTTAATCTCTTCATGCAATAAATTTAAACTAATTTGGTATACACCTGGCAATGATTTAATTTCACTTTTTATATCATCTTGCTCAACTACAAATATTGGATATATTAAATCTTCTTTTCTAACATGAGTTTCTCTTACTAAATCACGCATTGTCTTAGATGAACGTAATCTTCTATGTCTATCAAATTTCATTTTGTTCCCTACTTTCTATAATTTTATCAATAAGTGAATCTAATGTTTGTTTATTTGCCACTTTTACAGATGCATTGAATTTTAAAATGGTCCTAGCAGTTTGCTTACCGATAGCAAAATAATGATCAAATTCAGGCACATTGCCCTCTTTAAAATAAAATTCAACTGCAGATGAACTTGAAAAAGTCACTGCGTCTATTTGATGTTTTCTAACAAGTGCCTTAACTTGACTTATATTTTTAAAATTCGGTACTGGTCTATATAAATCTATTTTAACGATTTCATTATATTTGCTCAATTGTTGAACTAATTTTGGACGTGCTTTTTCACTTGAGGGCAATAATAAATGTTGTTCTCTAATCTTAAACTCATCCAAAAAGCCTTCTTGCGAAAAATCACGTGGCACAAAGTCGACACTAATACCTAGTTCATTGCAATACTGAGCTGTTTTATCACCTATAACAGCTACCTTTTTAACTTTAACGTTTTTTAAATAAGGATAAAAGTATTTTACTGCGTTTTTAGACGAAAAAATAAGCCAGTCGTAGCTATGATCAAGCAATTTTTCATTAAAATGAAGTTGTTTTAGTTGGATAAAAGGCTTGTGGATAATATCAACTAAATGACTATGAACTTCATTCGTCTGCGTCATAACTATAACTGGTTTCATAAACTTGTTTCACCTCTATAATAGAGTTTAGTATTATTCTGCTTCATTTAACTTTTTAATTATGTCATAAGCACCTTGTTTTTTAAGTACTCGACTCACTTCTATACCTAATTGTACAGGATCAGAACCCAATGTAGTATGTTCGTATCTTTCCTTACCATCTGGAGACATAATCAGTCCTGTAAATTCAATTTGGTTATCTTGAACAATTGTTGCATATCCACCTATAGGAACCTGACAGCTGCCATCCATTTCTGATAGAAAAGTACGTTCAGCAGTCACACATTGTGCTACATCATGATTGTGTACTTTAGCTAATAAATTTAAAAGTTCTTTGTCATCACTCCTACACTCAATACCAAGTGCACCCTGACCTATAGCAGGCAGTAATACATCTCTATCAAGATAAGTCGTAACAATATTATCTGACCAACCCATGCGTTTTAATCCAGCGGCGGCTAATATAATTGCATCGTAATCTTCAGTCTCTAATTTTTTTAATCGAGTATCGATGTTTCCACGAATCCACTTAATTTTTAAATGTGGGTATTTTGATAAAATTTGAGCGCCACGACGTAAAGAACTTGTACCTACAATGCTACCCTCAGACAATTCTTCTAATGGAATATGATTTTTTGCTATATAGGCATCAAAAGGGATTTCTCTGTCAGGAATACATCCTAATGTGAGACCGTCAGGAATTATACTTGGTACATCCTTTAGTGAATGTATTGCCATATCTATCTCTTTGTTAAATAATTCATTTTGAATTTCCTTAACAAAAAGTCCTTTACCTCCAACTTTGGATAATTGTTTATCTACAATTTTGTCGCCTTTAGTTACAATTTCTTTTATTTCAATATCCAAAGACGGATCGATAAATTTTAATTTATCAATAAATTGTTGACTTTGTGTTAGCGCTAACTTACTTCTTCGCGACCCAACAATTAATTTACGCATACGTTAAATGCCTCCTAGATACCGATTTTTATATGAAAAACAGGTTATTTCTTACCTAAAATGAGTTAAAAAGAATAGATTAATCATACACAAACAAAATAATATAATGTTAAAATAGATAAGATTTCTTTGTGATATCCATTTTTTTATTCTAATCAAAATATAAACACCATATAATAAAGTAATAATTGATGAAAATATTACTTTTGGATCTATAAATATCCTTTTACCGACTGCAAAGATCCCCCATTGCGCACCTAAAATTGTACTTAATATAAGGATAATCCATGCAACAAGTGTAGAATAGAAAACGATTGTTTCTAAAGTAGCAACACTACCAATTCTAAAGTAATTTTGATCGAAATTTTTCTCCTTTAAATTTCGATATTGAATAATATAGAGTAATGAATTTACAAATGCGATTGCAAAAAATGCATAACTTAATACTGCAAGTGCTATATGAATAAGTAATAACTCATTAATTACTGCAACTTGTTGAATTTGCGTTTGATAATGTTCAGGCTGAAATGTATTTAAAGTCATTAGAATAAATCCTATCAAATTAAGGAAGAAAACGGAAAAATTCATTACTTTAATCAAATTCAATATCAACGAAATTGATATAATAATCCATGTTAAAGAGAAAAAAACGTCAAATATAGAACCTAGTGGCACTTGTTTAGTATGAATAAAAAAAATAGACAAAGAGATTGTTTGTAAAACCCAAACAATCCCTAATGAATAAAAACCTACAGTTCTAGTCTTATAATTTTTATTAATGAAATCAACAAAGTAACATATAATACTAAACAGATAAATCATTAATATGATTTCATGAAATCTAATTAACAGGGTTTCTTGCATATCATCACCAAATTAATATGCTTATTCAAAACTAAATATTCGATGCGCTAAGATTTCCTTTGCTCTACTCTCTTTTTCTAACTTTGCTTTTTCACGAGGATCTTCGGCTTCAATATCAAATATGTTTTGAAATAGCTCTAATTTTTCATTACTTTTTTTATCAGTACTTAATTCCTTAGCCTGTTTGATAGGATCTTTTAACATTTGATTGATAATACTTTTTGTATGTTTCGAAATGACTTTACGTTCTCTTTCAGAGAGATCTGGCAATTTACGATCAATACTTTCCATAGTTTCTGCTTGGATATTCATAGCTTTTTCACGTAAAGCTCTGATTACAGGTACAACGCCAAGCATATTAACCCATTCATTGTGTGAATCAATCTCTTCAGGTATTTGTGCTGCAATAGTTTCAGCAGCTAATTGACGTTCTCTTAAATTGGCATCTACCAAATCTTTCAAATCATCAACATCATAATTAAAAATATTTGTAATTGCATCAATACCTGGTTCAATGTCTCGTGGAACCGCAATATCAATCAGAACTAATGAATCCAGTTTTCTAGTTTCTGAAATTGTTTTCACCATAGAATTAGTAATGATATAGTCTTTAGCACTTGTAGAACTAATTACTATATCTGTAGTTTCTAATAAAGATGGTAATGCTGAAAGCGAATCATATGAAACATTGTGTTTTTCGGCTAAAATTTTAGCTTTAGACAATGTCCGATTAACAATTGTTACACTTGAAATTCCAGAACCTAAAAGATTTAAGAGTGATAATTCACCCATTTCCCCCGCTCCAATAACGACAGCATGTTTACTTTTTAATTTTCCAAATACCTTTTTAGCTAATTCAACAGCAGCATAAGAAACACTTACAGCATTATCTGCAATATCTGTTTCACTGTGTGCTTTTTTAGCAAAAGTAATCGCTTGTTTAAATAGATGATTAAAAATCGTTCCAGTTGTGCCAGCATTTTGTGCTAAGAAAAATGCATCGCGCATTTGTCCTAAAATTTGTGTTTCACCAAGCACAATTGAATCCAAGCCAGAAGTGACACGCAATAAATGTTCAACTGCATCGTCCCCCACTTTAACTTCCGACATATCTTTAATATCATCTACTTCAAATCCAAAAGAGCGCGCTAAAAATCTTTGTATATAATAACGTCCTGTATGAACTTGATCAACAATAGCGTATACTTCAGTACGATTACATGTAGATAAAATGACATTTTCTAAAATTGCTTTAGTTTCATATAAATCTTCATGTGCTAATCGTAAGGCATCATCTCTAAAAGCAACTTGCTCTCTTAATGTTACATCAGCTGTTCGATGATTTATGCTAATTGCAACAAAATGCATTTATAACGCCCTCCATATACTAACAATAAAACAAGTATAACACATTTAAAAAGATGTTTAAGTGGAATGCTTAAATAAATTAGAAAGATTATAATCTACATTCAATTTTTTGTCAAAATAACGACATTTTTTTATTGTGGTTAAAATACATTTCTCTAATTGAAAAAATTTATATATATGTTTCAATAAAGTTCCAAATTTCTTGCTGTTTACTATTCTTAATTGAAGAATAGCTTATAATATTGTCTCCAGGCTCTAATTCTAATTTGTCTTTTATTCTTTTGATATGCTTTTGTACTTTTCCTTTAGCAATTTTATCTTCCTTAGTACATATTACAAGTGTTGGTATATCAAAATGTTTAAGATAATTGTACATTAGTACATCATCTTCAGTAGGTTGATGTCTTAAATCGACAAGTTGAATAACAAGTTTTAAATTCTCTCGTTGTGTAATATATTCTTCAATCATTTTACCAAATTTTTCTCGTTGAACTTTACTTACTTTAGCGTATCCATATCCCGGTACATCAACAAAAATAAGTTGTTCATCTATATTATAGAAATTCAATGTCTGAGTCTTACCAGGTTGTTGTGACGTTCGCGCCATATTTTTGCGCCCAATCATACTATTAATAAATGTAGATTTACCTACATTTGAGCGTCCACTTAACGCTACTTCTGTTAAACCAGTGTCAGGGTACTGCGCTTTTTTAACAGCACTTATAATTAAGTTGATATTATTTGGATTTATATTCATAAACTTCCTCTTTCTTATACTATTGTATAATTAACTTTAACATTTTTTTCTATGTTTACATATAAAAAAACTGAGTCACAATTCACGTGACTCAGTATTAAATCAAATTTTTTA